>CALCNY010000302.1 GCA_937897585.1 uncultured Chitinophagaceae bacterium
GATTGCGTACCGATAATGCTGCGGGTTCTTCCAGCGCAGTTCACAATCACTTTTGTTTTGGGGTTAGGGGCTAATTCTGGGAGGCGGAGAACAAGTTCCGCTCCTGGCACACTGATTCCTGTAGGAATGCTCATCGTGTTGTACTCATCAAAGCGACGGACATCCACGACAACAACATCTTCCTTGCTATCGATTAATTGCTTTACCTCTTGCGCAGATAGGGAAGGGGTGTGGCGTTTAGATTCTACAAATTCACCGAAAGACTTGCTGGGCACGTTCACATCCTTAAACACTTCGCCACCAGCTGCCTTCCATCCCTGCACGCCACCCTCAAATACTGAAACATCCGAGTAACCAAGATCTATTAAGCGCTGGGCAGCTAATTGTGCAAATCCTTCGCCATCATCAAGCGTCACTATGGGCACACTCTTCTTTGGTAGCTTGGCGTATGCATCGACTTCAATTCTGGAAAGGGGTAGGTTTGCAGCAAAGAAAATAACATCAGCCACATCATCACCTATTAGTGGTTTCATTCCTTTATACACTTGATCTGCTTTTTCTTTATCGCCTTTATATCTTACAATGGAAAATTCAGTTTCAACAGCTCCAGGGTGTATAGCCGTGACTCTAATTCCGTATTTGAGCAAATCAACTCTCATTGAGCGCGAAAGTGCATCAACAGCGAATTTGCTGGCGCAGTAGACATTTCCGTTTTCATAAACTTCTTTACCTGCTACTGATCCGATGTTGAAAATATGAGCATTGTTTTCTATTAAAAAAGGGAGCAATGCTTTTGTAACATAAAGCAAACCATTCACGTTTGTTTGAATCATGTTGTCCCAATCTTCAATGTTAGCATCTAAAAAACTATCTCTTCCTAATGATAGACCTGCGTTATTAATCAAGACGTTTATTTTTTTCCATTTGCCGTCAAGCTTTTCTATTGTTGAGAAAACGGTTTCTTTGTCTTGAACATCAAAATTTAAAGTGAGTACTTCGATATTGAAATTGTTTTCCAATTCTTTTTTTAATTCAAGTAACCTGTCATTTCTTCTGCCTGTTATAATCAAATCGTAACCAGAAGTAGCAAACTTTTCTGCACAAGCTTTTCCAATTCCTGAAGTGGCGCCAGTAATAAAAACTATTTTAGACATACTTAAAATTTTCAGTAAAATTAAATAACGATAGTGTGATAGAAATAAAAAATAAAATGGAGAAGCATAAAAATTCGAAGTTGATTAAACAGAAACTAGTTAATCAACACTACAGAACCTTTTCTGGTGATTTTTTTATTTTCATAGGTCATTCCTTCGGCATACCAAACATAGGTGCCAGTATTTTGGATCATGCCTTTAAACATACCATTCCAGCCTTTGCCAATCGTTGTAGTTTTAAAAAGTAATTGTCCCCATCTGTTGTATACAATGAAAATATCAACAGATTTCATTCCAAGAGCGATTGGTGTGAGAATATCATTGTGGCCATCATGATTAGGCGTAAATGCTGTAGGCACATAAATATCAGGAAGCAGTTTATAAAAATGAACTTTTATAGAATCCACATCTCTGCATCCGATGTTGTTTGTTACAATAACAGTGTACATAATATCATCATGAGGTAATGATATCGGGTTTGCAATTGTTGAATTATTTAGCCATTGTGTAATCGGAGTCCATAAATAATTGGTACCACCCGTTGCATTTATTTGCAAAGGTTGATTTTCTACCACTGAAGTATCAGATGGTCCAGCGTTAGCAATGACTCTTTCTATATTTACTCTTATCGTATCATTAACGGCTTTAGGACAACCCAATGTGTCTCTAACGGTAACAACATAATCTATAAAATTACCAATCACGTTGGAAGCAGTTGGGTTAGATAAATTTGTGTTGTTTAAAAAATTACTTGGACTCCATAGGTAAGAGCTACCACCACTGGAATGAAGATATGCATTGGTGTTCCAGCAAATCGCCGTGTCAATTCCTGCATTAGCTGGAGGATATGGTATGGTTCTTATTTTGATGGAATCTTTGTCGAAACAACTGCCAATATTTCCTTGTACATAATAGGTAGTAAAAAGTGCTGTAGGCGTTGCAATGGGATTGGCTGCCGCTGGATTATTTAAAGTTGATGCAGGTGTCCATGTAAATTTGATGGCGTTGCCGAAAGTACTGAGAATGACTCCATCCGTTCTACAAATGGTCGTATCATTTCCTGTGCTAAGCGTTACTGTATCGACAACGATTATACGAACAGAATCTCTATTGGCACAACCTGCATTATCGCTGTAGTTGACATAGTAAGTGGTGTCTCTTGTTGGACGAACAACAGGATTCTGAATATTTTGATTGTTGATATTATAATTCGGCGTCCAGAAATAATTGCCTTGAACATTGGTGCTGGCACTGAGTTGCATAGCATCTCTTGAACACATAATCGTGTCATTGGTAACATTCAGAACAGGTTTATCTACGATGAGAATTTGTGTATTTTCAATGGTGTCTATACAACCTCTGTCGCTTCCTACTATTAAACTTACAGTATAAGTACCAGGTGTGGCATAAGTAAACTGAGGGTTTCTAATATTGCTTGTATCATTGTTGGTTCCGTTGATACCGAAATCCCAATGCCATTGATTTACGTTGCCGTAATTGGCCACAGTGGCATCAGAAAATTGAACCGGGTTGCCTTTGCAAATGGGTGAATTTTGATTGAAAGCAGGGAAGAATCCTGGGAATACTCGCACTGAAGTATAAGTTGAATCTGCACAAGCTGTCCCCCGGTTAACTACAAATTTTACAGTGTAAATTCCTGCAACAGAAAAAGTATGTGTCGGTGTTGGTGAAGTAGAGGTATTATTGACACCAGAACCCGGATCTCCAAAATCCCAATAAAAACTTTGATTCAAAGGAGATTGGTTTCTGTTACTAAAGCTAAAATTGAAACCATCGCAAGTGATATAATCAGGTAATAATTCTGCGCTGGCAAAATCACAATCAGCAACAGTAATAATAAAGTCTTTTCTATGAGTGGCAATATATACACCGCTTCTGTATGAACTAACGCAAACGGATACCACATATTTTCCTGAAGCTGGAGCCACACCTGAAATAATTCCCGTTTGAGAATTAATAGATGCCAATTGACCAAGCGGATACAATCCAGTAAACCCGTTTACATAAACTACAGAACCATAGGGTGGAGTGCTGGGTGTAATGTTTGCTGCATTTTGAGCCAAGCCTCCATTGTATGCATTACATAGTGTGTACACTAGTTGATCGCCATCAGGGTCTGTAGCACTAAAGTCAAGAATGAAAGTATTGTCATGACAAACGACTGAAATTCCAGTTGTAAATCGAGGACTATTGTCTAATCCAACCAAAGTGGTGTTGTTGTTTCCAGGAATTGTGGTACAATAGGTAGCTCCGGCTCCATTGGTGCCATTGTCAATGTTATTGATGTTTTCTATTCTACAACAAGTTTGATAAGCCGCTGTATAGCCGTTGTTATTGTTATTCAATGTAACTGTAAAAGGATAATATCCGGCTGTATAATTTAATGAAGGCTGATTTGATATACACTGCGGAATGTTTGTTAGCGGAAGTGTAACAATTCTATCGAGATTCACATCAATTGTAGCTGAAGTTCCAGGTCCGCCATAAGGATTATTATTGTCGTTATTGTAAATTCCTATCCTTACAACAGGCGGCATGTCTGCACAATTGAAACAATTTACATCTCTAAATAAAATCAAAGTAATTCTGAATGTTCTTGTAGTAGAGGTGCTTGAAATCAAATCATAAATCATCTCACCTCCTGTAATGTGCTTGGCATAAGTGGATAATGAGCTTATCAGAAAAATTATGGCAATTAGTCCTCTTTTCATTTCATTACAAAGGTAAAGATTAGTTATGGCAAGTGAAAGAAAAATGAAAAGAGTAACAGTCAGTAACCAGACTGATTTTCAATAAAAAAAGTTAAAAACTGGTTTATAGATTCAGGCTCTTCAATCATTCCCATGTGTGCTGAGTTTTGTAATACTTTTAAATAGGTGATATTGCTCAGGTGAAATTGTTTGAGCGATTGGCTGAAAGGAACCGCCTGGTCATGTTTTCCTACAATCATCAATAGTGGAACATCAGTTGATTGAATCCATTTTGTTGCATCTTGTCTATCCAACATGGCCTGATAATATTGAATCAACGCCTCGTCAATAATTCCCGTTGATATCTCTATTTGAGACTGGATTTCGCTTTCAAATTTCGAAACATCAAAATATAAACCTGGAATGCTGGTCTTGAGAAACGAAGCGCCTCCATGGGATTTGATAAATTCAATTGCTTTTTGACGGACTTGTTTTTTATTTTCATCATCAGCAAAAATCGTTGAGTGAACAAGGCCAATTCCGGCAAGATCTTCTGGGTAAAGATGCAAATAAGCCAATGTTATGTAGCCGCCCATGCTATGCCCAATCATAATAAATCGATCAATCTTTTCTGCTCTGATGATTTCTTTTATAGCTTCTGCGTAACTTTTTATAGAGATATTTTCTTTATCAAGATATTCAGAATTGCTGACGCCAAAAAGATCAGGCGCAATGACAAAGTATTTTTTACTCAGGTGATCAATCTGATGCTTCCAGATGGAATGGTCTTCTGCAAAACCATGCATCAACAATATAGGTGAGCCACTACCAGAAGTGTAATAGGTTAATTTGGTGTCACTGTAAATAATTTGATTATGCTTCATGACTGCTTTTTGCAGTGTTGTAACTGTTGTAAAGCATATAAGCTCTTGTCAAAATCATCATCACTATTGGCAATAATGCTGGGTTTAATTCCTGTGGCAAAAACAACCAGGAAAAAATAAGAAGACTTGAAATTAAAGCGGTTACACCAAAATAATATTTTGAAATTTTACTTTTAAAGAAAATAAAAAATGGAGCTAAAATATGCGTGGGCAATGCCCATAATAAATTGTAATTATTTTTTGTCATAGTGTGGTCTGTAGCAAACCAGGCTAAAACAAGTATGATGCCTACAGTGCCAATTACAAAAAACAAAATGACATCAAAAACCAAAAGCGCCCTTGTAGCAATAACAGTTTTCTTTTTGTGCAATGGTGCTATAAATAAAAACAAAATGATGAAAAGATATGACGGTTTAAAAAAGTCAAATCCCGATTCTGTAATTTGATTTTGGAAAATAGTCGATTTAGAAGCAACAAGTTTTGTGTTTGTACACCTGTCTATTGATTTTTCGAGATTGTTGGGCAGGAATTGTTGCTCTGAAGGAGTCATGATGCGATCCGTTGGCGCGCCCAATAAAATATCGATTCCTAATTCACTCCAGTATTGTCCGCCTTCTCTGAGATATTTGTGAATGGCTTTTCTGAAGCTTCTGTTTTCGGGCATTACAGCAGGTAATATTGGAGTAGGAGTTTTGTATTTGACAATAATGTCTCTAAGTCTAGTTGTGCAGTTATCTAAAAAGAAATCGTATTTGTAGAATTTGTTTTCTTCTTTGAGATTTTCTATCAACGCATTTTTTATGTTTATTTTTTCTGCTGTTGAAAGGGATAAGACTTGTTCGCTTATGCTTCTGTTTTCGTATTTATAAAATTCAATAAAGTCATTTGTTCGCTCTAGACTTACGAAATACAATAATTTACCTTTTACAAATTTGATGTAGAAATTGGGGTCATCAAAATCGAAAGTACCATAATTGAAAACGTAATCGGTTACACTATTGCTGTCGATAATTCTAATAGCACTATGACCAAATATTGAATACAATTCTTCGCCGGGTGAGCAGGTAAGTAATGATACCCTCAATCTAGAAGAATCCTGTGCATTTGATGTAAACGAGATTAAAGTCAACAACGCAATAACAAATGCGAAAACCGACTTTTTGATTGTCTTCATGATGAGAAATTATCTGCTGTAATTAGGCGCTTCTTTTGTAATGTAAATATCATGTGCATGACTTTCGCTGATTCCTGCGTGTGTGATTTTTACAAAACTTGCATTTTGTAAAGCTTTGATATTTGCAGCACCACAGTAACCCATACCCGCTCTTAATCCACCCGTGAATTGATGAACCACTTCTCTCAAATATCCTTTGAAAGCCACGCGTCCTTCAATTCCTTCGGGAACAAATTTTTTCACATCAGCTTCTTTATCTTGGAAATACCTGTCGCTACTGCCTTGCGCCATCGCCCCCAAAGAGCCCATGCCTCTGTATTGTTTGAATTTTCTTCCTTCGTAAATTATAGTTTCGCCCGGACTTTCTTCTGTACCTGCAAACATATTGCCCATCATCACACAAGTTGCGCCGGCTGCAAGTGCTTTAACCATATCGCCTGTGTATCTGATTCCGCCGTCACTAATGATGCCAACACGCTTGTTTTTTAAAGCTGCGGCAACATCCATCACGGCTGTTATTTGAGGAACACCAGTTCCGGCAACGATTCTTGTTGTACATATTGAGCCAGGGCCAATTCCAACTTTAATCGCATCCGCTCCTGCATTTGCCAAAGCCAATGCACCTGCACCTGTTCCTACATTACCAGCGATTATGGAAAGCTGTTTAAAGTTTTTTCTAATTGATTTTAGTGCGTCGATAACTCCTTTCGTGTGTCCATGTGCACTGTCTAAACAAATTACATCAACTCCGGCATTGTATAGTGCTGTAGTGCGATCTAAAATATCAGCTGTAATGCCTACTCCTGCACCAACTAACAGTCTGCCATACTCGTCTTTCACTGCATTTGGGTGGCTTTTTAATTTCAAGATATCTCCAAATGTAATCAAGCCGATAAGTTTGCCAGCTTTGTTGACAACAGGTAGTTTTTCAATTTTATTTTTCTTGAAAATGAGTTCTGCTTTTTTAAGGTCTGTTCCTTCAGGAGCTGTAATGAGATTTTCTTTTGTCATTACCGAACTCACCTTTTCTTTGGGATTGATTTCGAAACGTAAATCCCTATTGGTTAAAATACCTACCAGTTTTTGCTGCTGGTCAATAATGGGAATACCTCCGATTTTATTTTCCCTCATCATTTTCAGGGCTTCTCCAACAGTTGAATCGGGTGTGAGCGTTAGTGGGTCGAGAATTAAACCGCTTTCACTTCTTTTTACTTTTCTTACTTGCTCACATTGTTGAACAATACTCATGTTTTTATGGAGAACGCCCAATCCTCCTTCTCTTGCCATAGCAATAGCCAGAGAAGCTTCTGTAACTGTATCCATAGCCGCACTGAGCATTGGGATATTTAATTTAATTTTCTCAGTGAGCGTAGAGGTTATGTCTACATCTTTAGGTAAAAGCTGAGAATAAGCGGGGACTAATAGTACGTCATCAAAAGTTAAACCTTCAGTAATGATTTTTGATGATTTTGAAGACGGAGTGAATTTATTATTGGTTGCCATGAGCGAAATTAAGGTGAAAATCTGAAAACAAAAAAATCAGAAGGATATCTTCATTATTTTTTTCGCCTTAAATAGATTTATATCTTTTGCCAGGCAAGCTTTTAATCAGTCCGTTCATTTCAAGAGAAAGTAAGGCCACTGCTATTGCGCTGTTAGATAAACCTGATTTTAAAATTAAAGTGTCTATGTCCATTTCTGCTGATGTTTCTAGCAATTTCATCAGCAAAAGCTCTTCATTATTTAAATGATTAAAAAGCGACTGTTGTTTGGGCATTTTAGTCGTTTTCTTTTCATTCCATCCCATCAAGTTCACCAAATCTTCCGTTGATGATATCAAGCAAGCCTTGTTGTTTTTTATCAATTGGTTGCAACCTTCAGATTTTGTATCATTTATCCTTCCTGGGAATGCGAAAACATCTTTATTGTAACTATTGGCGATTTCGGCTGTAATCAATGATCCGCCTGATTTGCCTGTTTCTATAACAACCAATGCATCGCAAATGCCTGCCGTTATTCGGTTGCGTTCAGGAAAGTTTTGTTTATCTGGATTGGTTCCACTTGGATATTCTGTTAACAACCCTCCGTTTTCAATCATTTGCTTGGCCATGGTTTTGTTGGCATAGGGATAGATTCTGTCTAATCCATGGGCTAAAATTCCAATAGTCGCCAGATTGTTTTTTAAGGCTGATTTGTGTGCAATGGTATCAATTCCATAAGCAAGTCCGCTAATAACTGTGATATTATATGATTTAAGTTCATCAATAAATTGTTCGCAAATGGTTTTGCCATAATCGGTATTTGCTCTTGTGCCAACAATGCTTACAAATCGAGAATTGTTTAATGAAGTATTTCCTTTGTAAAATAATAAAACCGGGCTGTCGTAACAGTTCAGCAATCTATTTGGGTATTCAGTGTCATTAATGAAAATGGACTTAATTTGATGCTTTTCAGTGAAATGAATTTCTTTTTCACAACTTTTAAAATCTGAAAATGATTTGAGACTTGTCGCTCGGACTTGTCCAATACCATCAACTTTTTCAAGTTTGATTTTAGACGTTTTAAAAATAGCCTCTGCCGTTCCGAAAATACTTATTAGTGTTTTGGCATGCACATGCCCGATATGAGGAATTCGGGTTAATGCAATCTGAAAAATTAAATCATTGTTCATGCGACAATGATAATGAATTCATCAGTTAGAAACTACGTTAATTTCTGTTCTTCTGTTGAGGCTTTTCCCCTCGTCTGTGTCGTTTGAGGCCACAGGTTTGGTGTCCCCAAAACCTTTTGGAAGTAATCGGTTGATAGTAATCCCTTTTCCAACTAGATAATTAACAACAGATTTTGCGCGATTTAAACTGAGTAGTTGATTGGCTTCTTTTTTTCCTACATTGTCAGTGTGTCCGCTAATCTGAACTTTCATGTTCGGATTTTCATTTAATAATGAAACAATTTTATTCAACTCGGCTTCTGATTCGGGTTGTAATTTCGTTTCATTGTTACCAAAGAAAATATTTTTCAATACTATGGAAGCTCCTGCTTCAATAGGTTGAAGCGGAACATTAAGTTTGAAAAAACTATCTGTCGTGTTTTCTGGCAATGAAAAATGATCGGAATAAAAAAGATATCCTTTTCTGTTGATGTTCAACGAGTATTCATAACCAATAGGTAAGGTGATTAGGAAGTTTCCATCCTCATCAGTTTGAATCTGTGTTGAAAAATTAGCATTTCCAAGACAAGTTAATGTAGCCATAGAAGGCAATCCTAGCTTGGATTTGGCGTCAAATACATTTCCATTAATCCACAATGTTTTTTTTGCACTTAATTCTTTGGGAAGAATAAAGCTGTAAATATCTAGTCCTGAATTTTTATTTTTCCTGTCGCTTGCATAGTAAGATGTATAACCATCCGAAGCAACAATCAACGATCCTTCGTCATCAATGGTATTTATAGGGTATCCCAAATTTAAAGGAGTTGTCCATTTATTATCTACGCCTTTTCTGGTTACAAATAAATCAGCCATTCCATATCCCGGAAGTCCATTGCTGTTGAAATATAAAGTTTGATTATCGGGATGAATGAATGGGCAAGTTTCATCACCGGATGTATTAATAGTGGGCCCAAGATTTTCGGGTACAGTCCATTTTCCTGATGGATTTCTGTGTGTAACCCAAATGTCTTTTCCTCCGTAACCATTAAAACGGTTGCTTGAAAAATACAAATCTTTTTTATCTGGAGATAATGATGGCGCAGATTCCCATAAATCTGTATTTACAATTGGCCCAATATTTTCAGCCTCAGTCCAACTGCCACTTTTTGTTTTAAAAGAAATGTATAAGTCACAACTGCCTTGTCCTTCAGGATAATTGCATCCTGTAAAAATAAGCCATTGTCCATCTTGTGAAATAGATTGTGCGCCTTCATTTAAAGTCGTATTTATTTTTCCTTTTGCAGGTGTGGCTTTCGACCAAACGCCATTGATGTTTTCGCTTTCATAAAAGTCTTCATCATTATTGACTCTTCTTGTGAAAATCATTTTCTTACCATCAATGGTTAATGAAGGGTAATACTCTAGATAATTGGTATTGATACCATCACCAAGATTAACAGGGTCGAAGTGATAGTCTCCGGTAGGATGATTTTTTTTGTAATCTAAAGCGAATTCGTATGTGCGTTTACGATAGTTGCCAGATTTTATACTTTGTGAGTTAAGTTTTTCAGTGTTTAAAAATGCAGTTACTTTTTCTAAAGCCAATTCGAAGTTGCCAATGCCTGCCAACGAAATAGAGTAGGGTAGTAAATAAGTAGATGAGAATACACTGTCTAATGAAAATGCTTTTGAAAAATCATTTACTGATGCAGTATAATTTTTTAGATCTCCATAGATTCCGGCTCTTGATAAATAGGCTTCTACATATTTTGGTTCAATAGCCAAGGCTTCATCCAGTTTGTTTAATGACTTTTCATAATTCCCCTCTACGGCCAAATCATAAGCTGCTTCATATACTTTAATGGCTTTTTTATTTACTTTTTCTGGTTTGTACCATTGCGCTTTCGAAACATTTGCAAAAACTAAAAAAGCAAGGATTAGAAATATATTTTGCTTGAAGTTCATCATTATGATTTAAGGTACATGAATGTATTTGTGCAGTTGCAGTGAAATTTGCCATTTTGGATTGTTCTTTACGTATTCAATAATCAAAGGTGTAACTATGGCAGATTTATCCCACTCCGGTTGAAGATATAATTTGCAATTTGGATTCATTTTTGAAGCATAATTTTCTGCCCATTCAAAATCAGATTTATTAAAAATGACAATTTTCAATTCGTTTGCCAATGGAAGTATTTCATCTAAAGGACTTTTGAATTTTTTTGGAGAAAGACAGATCCAATCCCAATCTCCTGAAATCGGATGTGCGCCGGAAGTTTCGACATGTGTTTTGTAACCAACTTTATGTAAATCGGTTGTAATTTTTTGAAGATTGTGCATCAAAGGTTCACCTCCTGTAATGACAACAATATCAGTTGTAGATGTTGCTTTAACTTTATTGACAATCTCATCAATCTGGATATATGGGTGCCTGTTTACGTCCCAACTTTCTTTTACATCACACCACACACAGCCTACATCACATCCAGCAAGTCTTACAAAATAAGCTGCTTTGCCCTGATGAAATCCTTCCCCCTGAATGGTGTAGAAGTCTTCCATAACCGGAAGTGAATCTGTTTTAATTGAAGCATCCATACTAACTAATTCTGTTTTTGTAAGCATTGAAAGTGTTTTTCAGCAAAGCGGCTATTGTCATCAATCCTACACCACCAGGAACAGGAGTTATATATGATGATATAGGAGCGACTGCATCAAAATCTACATCGCCTTTTATAGCAAATCCTGATTTTTTTGTATTGTCAGGAACTCTAGTGATGCCAACGTCAATTACAATGGCACCTGGTTTTACCATGTCTGCTGTTACAAATCGAGGTTTGCCAATGGCCGCAACAATAATGTCGGCTTGTAAACAAATTTCTTTTATATTTTTTGTTCGGCTATGGCATACCGTTACGGTACAGTCTCCGTATTTACCGGATTGACTTAAAAGGATGCTCATTGGCCTTCCCACTATATTGCTTCTTCCGATGATAACTGCATGTTTACCTTTGGTTTCAATATTATAATGTTCAAGCATCAACATGATGCCATATGGAGTTGCAGGAATGAATGATGGGTTACCTAAAGTTAAATTGCCCATGCTTACAGGACTGAAGCCGTCTACATCTTTTTCTGGAGTTATTAAATTGATGATTTTTTTTTCATCAATATGATCAGGCAAAGGCAATTGTACTAATATACCATCAACTGAATCATCGCTGTTTAATTTATTTACTTCTTCGATCAGTGCTGCTTCGGTACAATCCCCAGACATTCTGATTAAAGTGCTTTTAAATCCTGTTTCCTCACAGTTTTTGATTTTACTGGCTACATATGTTTCACTGGCTCCATTGTTGCCAATTAAAATAGCTGCCAAATGAGGAGGACGATTGTCTGCGATGTTAGCGATCTCTTTTTTCAGAATTTCTTTTACAGACTGAGAAGCGATTTTACCATCAAGTATTTGCATAAAACAAAAATATGCAAGATTATCTGATTAAAATTCTTTTTGTATTGTCCTCGCTTTTTCGAAAGGATAAAACAGCTTTTTTAAGGTTAAAATCACATGGAAAAAATAGGTTAGCGAAATAATTTGCGTGATAAAATATTACGTATGAGTCGAGTCGTTTTTTTACAATTCTTTTTGATGTGGTCAATTGTTTTACATGCTCAATTAAACAATATTGTCATCTCTCAGAAATTAAGCATGCATAGCGCTGTTAGTAATAATATTGTCGATGCAACTTCATTGCTTTCCAATCAAGCAGCAGGGCTTGCAATTGA
>CALCNY010000303.1 GCA_937897585.1 uncultured Chitinophagaceae bacterium
AGCGTCCCTAAAGAATCTAATGTGTTCAACAATATGCCTACTTGAGCATCAACATAAGAAACTGCAGCATAATAAGCATGAATCAATTCTTTTTGTTTTTCAACTTTTAACCCGGCTCTTAAATCTTCTTTTGGATAAGTTGTATAAGCAGGTATATCGGTATAATTTCTCAATTCACCTGAAGATTCATAAGCGATGAAAACTTCATTTTTTGCATGTTCTTGAAATTCAGCTAAAGGCATATCTTCTCTTTTATACAAATCCCAATATTTCTTTGGAGACACAAAAGGAAGATGTGGTTTGTGAAAACCGCATGCAAAAAAGAAAGGCTTATTTTCTTTAGATAATTGGATGATAGCTTTTTTAGCTAACAATGCACTAACCCCATCTTCGTAAGCATTATCTGGTAAATCCAAACATTCTGAAGAAGGTTTAACTGCACCAGATGTAGATTCTCCATCATCCGCTTTTTTATCTTTATCAGACGCTGGTGCTTCTGCGTTAATAGCTGCTTTGGTTTCTGGAGATTGATAATGTTTTTTTGCTGGAAAACCTAAGCCATTAGCATAGTCTTCAGCTTTAGGAGTCAAATAAGGCATATTCCAAGATGGCTCATCATTTTTCTTGTCAATGCATGAAGGGTGGTATATTTTACCAACTCCCTGAGTCGTGTAACCTTGTGTAATCAAATATTGGGGTAATGTTACTATATCTGGGCTCACATCTCTCATTTTGGTTTTTAAGTCCAAAACTTTCGTGGCATCTGGACGCATACCTGTCATTAAACTTGCTCTTGTAGGACCACATACTGCCTGTTGGCAATAATTGTTTAAAAATACAGTTCCCATGGCGGCTAATCTGTCGATGTTAGGCGTTTTAATTAAGTTGTTACCATAACAACCTAATTCGGGTTTCAAATCATCAATTGCGATGAAAAGAATGTTGGGTTTTGATTTTTTTTGTGCGAACACTGCTGTATTGAAAAAAGAAATTGAAATAACAGCAACTAATAAACGTAGTTTCATTTTTAATTTTTAATTGACGACTAATTTTGTGATTGAAATTTTATTATTTATTTTAGTTTTGACAAAGTATAAGCCTCTTGGCATTCCACTGACATCGATTTGTTTTGTTTTTTCTCCCAACATTTCCTTTGCATCATTCAATACCGTTTTAATTATTCTTCCGTTCATATCATATAGAGATATTGAGACTTTTGAATCTTGATATAAACTATATTTCAATGTAGTTGAATAACTAGTTGGATTTGGAAATAACATTAATTCTTTTTCAGTGCTTTGATATGTTGAAACATCAAAAACGCCCTTTGCGGTACTTGTTGATTGTATTTGGAATTGCATCCAATCTCCCGAACATGTATAATTTGATGTACCTCCAGTGCTATATACTCTCATTCTAATTTGTCCGGTTGAAGAAATATAATTTGCAAATGTAGTAGGTGTATATGTTATGGTTACATCAGTCGTACTTACCGATCTGCTATCTATTTGAACCCATGCAGCTGTAACCCAATTGTATAGATACAGAATTTGAGTTTTAGATGCTGAATTTTTCCCATCATAATTTACAATTAACTTGGTAACAGAAGCTGGTGATTGCGTAATGGTAACAGCTCCGTACCAATCAATAATTCGTGTACCCGTAGTCGTTGAGTTTACAACATAATAAATCGTATTATTTGTAGCTAAATTTCCAAAAGCACCACTGTTTAATGACCCGGATAAGATCGTTGTACTTGATGGTACATAAGTAAATGTTTTGGTAACCGTTAATGTTTGAGTCAAATTGGTTGCAGCATAATAAGTAGCATTACCAGCTTGAGATGCAGTAATCACAGCTGTTCCGGCTCCAACTATATGAATATTATTATTTACGATTGTAGCAACAGCAACATTCGAGCTGGTGTAAGAAACAGCTAAACCAGAAGAAGCAATTGCACCAGGTGCAAAGTCTACATCCCCAACAACCTTTGCAGGAATTGCAGGAAAACTAATTGATTGAGAAATACCTGAAACTGTTAAGGTTTGTGTTACAGGTATTGCCGCACTAAAAACTGAGTTGCCTGATTGGTTTGCAGTAATAACTGAATTACCATATCCCACAATATGAATGTTGTTGTTTACAATTGTTGCCACTGCTGTATTCGAACTTGTATAAACAACACTCAATCCTGAACTTGCTGTTGCACCAGGATTAAAATCAGGAGTGGCATTCACCACTTTTGTAGGAATTGCTGCAAATGTTATGGTTTGAGCGACACCGGTAACTGTTAATGTTTGCGTTACTGAAGTCGCTGCTAAATAAGTAGTATTGCCTGTTTGAGTAGCCGTAATTGTTGAAGTACCAATACCAACAATATGAATGTTGTTGTTTACGATTGTTGCTACTGCCGCATTCGAACTTGTGTACACAACAGCCAAACCTGAACTTGCTGTTGCTCCCGGATTAAAGTCAGCTGCATTGACAACCTTAGTAGGTATAACAGGAAAAGTTATAGTTTGCGCAGCTTTTGTAACAGTTAATGTTTGCGTTACTGAAGTGGCTGCTAAATATGTAGTATTGCCTGCTTGAGTAGCCGTAATTGTTGAAGTACCAACACCAACAATATGAATATTGTTGTTTACGATTGTTGCTACTGCCGCATTCGAACTTGTGTACACAACAGCCA
>CALCNY010000304.1 GCA_937897585.1 uncultured Chitinophagaceae bacterium
ATGCTCTAAAACATGGTTCGCAATAACTACATCAAAACTTTGATCAGCAAAACTAAAAGCCATAGCATCTTCTTGTCTTATCTGCTTATCAATGTTTTTATAAAATCCCGGAACCAGATCTGCAGTAATAATTTCTGATTTGGATTTTAAATATTGATACACATTTTTCTCTGGAGAAAGATGAAGTATTTTTTTATTCGAAATATTTACATGATGCTGTAACATAGCAATGACAAGCCTTTCCCTTGCATTGGATAAACAATTTGGACAGATAATATTCTTTCCAAAACCTGCAATGACATTATTTTTTGAAATCGCATTTTTATTTTCTGAAGCAGGCCAATCATCTACAAATCGAAAATATTGCTCTTGGCAAACATTGCAAGTAAAACCATGACCTTTGTAACTTGCAAATGAAATTCGATAAAATAATCGCTGCAAATAAAAAACAACATTTCTGTAATGGCTTTGCAGCGGATGATAAATTCCAAGGAAGTGTAAAATATTTTTAAACTGAGTGTTCAAAATTATTGAGCGTTGTCGAGTATTTTTTCTGCTATGATTAAATCAATCGGATGTGTGATTTTAATATTGTTCTCATCTCCGGAAATGATATGAATCTGAAATCCTGAGGCTTCCATAACTGAGGCTTCGTCTGTAAATGAATCATTGTATTCCACTTCAAAAGCTTTTTTCAATTCTTCACTAAAAAAAGTTTGAGGTGTTTGAACCAGCATTACAGTATCTCTTGAAATGGATTTGTTTTTTTCTCCTTCAATCAATCTCACGCTATCTTTTGAAGAAATAGCAGGGATGATGGCTTTCTTAATTACAACTTCATTCAGCGAGCGTTGTATTAAATCTACAGAAACCAGACTTCTAACCGCATCATGAACCAACACAATTCCCTCTTCATTGATTTGCATCAATCCATTTTTTACAGAATGGAATCTTGTAGCACCACCGGAAGTAATGATAATTTCTTTGCCATTAAAATATTGAGTAATTATTTCTTTTCCTGTTTGTAAATGTTGTTCAGGCAAGACTAGAATGATGTTGATATGTTCATCTGCTTTTAAAAAAGATTCAATGGTATAAACGAGTAATGGTTTGTTTTTAAGAAGTATAAACTGTTTGGGCAAATCAGATTTCATTCTGCTTCCGTTCCCACCGGCAACCAATACAGCATATTTTTTCATAACAGAAGAATATTAAGGAAGTTGATGATATTCTTTATACAATCCTATTTTATGTTCGCCTTTACTGGTTTTCATGCCGCGATACATACCGGCACTATTAAACACCATTGCAACATTGCCTTCTTTATCCACGCCAATCATGCCGCCTTCGCCGTTTATTTCTATTAATTTATGATGCACCACTTCATTCATGGCCGCTTCAAGTGAAAGTCCTTTGTATTCCATTAATGCATTTACATCATGAGCGGCAACGGCACGAATAAACAATTCACCATGTCCGGTACAACTGATGCCACAGGTTTTGTTATTGGCGTAAGTTCCCGCGCCTATGATTGGGCTATCTCCTATTCTACCATATTTTTTGTTGGTCATACCACCTGTACTTGTTGCTGCTGCAAGGTTACCATGCTGATCAAGTGCAACAGCTCCAACGGTTCCAAATTTTTTATCCTTCATTAATTCAGCAATATCCTGATGGGTATGATCTAATGAGTAGGTATCGCTATCACGAATTTCTTTCCATTGATCGTATCTGAATTGTGAGAAAAAATATTCATCGGGTTCGAGTTTCAATCCACGTTTGATGGCAAAATCATTGGCTCCTTTTCCACTTAAAAAAACGTGATTGCTGTTTACCATCACTTCATATGCCAACTCAATAGGATTGCGGACATTCCTTACTCCGGCAATGGAACCCGCTTTCAAATCAGCACCACTCATGATGGCGGCATCCATTTCCTGTACACCTTTTTTGGTAAATACAGAACCGCGACCGGCATTGAATAAAATATGATCTTCGAGAATGATAATTGCTGCTCTTACAGCATCGACTGAAGTACCGCCATTTTCGAGAATTTCATAGCCCTTAAGTAACGCGGATTCCAACCCAAGTGTGTAAGCCTTTTCCAGTTCAGGAGTCATGTCTTGTTTGAGAATTGTACCTGCGCCGCCATGAATGACGATGGAAAATGGTTGTTGCATTTATTTTTTTTCCAAATTTATTTAATTAAAATAAGAGAATTGCTATCTTTTTTTAAACATAATGTGCAATTAACAAATGCAATGATGAAAACGGCGTATTGAAAGAAGTTTTCAAAAAAAACGGCTTTTAATTTGAAACTATAAATTGAATTGTTGAAATTATTTTTTCGGTGGTGATTTGTTCCATACAAGCATGGTCTCCTCTCCAACATTTTTTATTTCCATACACAGAACAAGGTCTGCAAGGCAAATCAATTGAAATTACATTTTCATCCGATTGTCCCCAACCCAAAAAACCTGCGTATGGATGTGTTGCGCCCCAGATGCTAACCACAGGAATATTGTACATAGAAGCCAAGTGCATATTGGCAGAATCCATGCTGCACATGAGTTTGAGATGACTGATAATGGCCAATTCTTCCTGCAGATTAAATTTCCCGGTTATGTTGATGACGTTTGGATGATTTTCATTGATCCAGCTATCCAAAATATTTTTTTCCTGAATACCGCCGCCAAAAAGGAGAATATTGATGTTTAATTTAGTTAGCTCCTCTACTACCAATTTCATCTTATTTACATCATACATTTTTTCGGCATGCTTTGCAAATGGAGCGATGCCAATGCATTGTTTATGTTCAAAATAAATTGTTGCTTTTTCTGGTAATGGCAATGTCATTTTTTTCAACAATGAAGGTTGCAAATTAATTGAATAGCCCATTTGTTCAAACACATCAGCATAGCGTTGAAATCCTGATTTTAATGGATGAAAGTTTGATTTTTGCTTTGCAGTCAGCTTTTTCTTTTCAGCGCGACCTTTATCAATGGTAAATATCCTCTTCCCTGTTAAAGAGAAAAACAATTTCAATACATGTGTTCTTACTACACTATGCAAATCGGCGATGGCGTGAATTTTTTGTTTATTGGAAATTGATCTAAACAAGCGATACAATCCTGAAAATCCTTTGTGTTCGCCTTTTAAATCGGCGCCGATAAATTCGCAATTTTCAATGTTTGCAAAAAAAGGAGCTAATTTTTTATCTGATAAAAATGTGATAGACAATTCAGGATATTGTTGCAATAACAATTTGATTACAGGCACGCACATAGCCACATCTCCCATAGCAGAGAACCTGATGGCTACAATATGTTTTTTTGTATTCAAAATTATTTAGCTGATTGCTGGTATAATACAGGATTCAAAGAAGGATCATTGTACATTTTCATTTGCTTGTACACCTTCATGTATTTTTTTCCTGATTCAATATCTTCGAGAAGCATATCAATAGCTGTAGATAAATCAATTCTTTGTTCAAGCAGAATATTTAATTTCTTCGTACATGCATCACGGTGAGTGGGTTCAGCCTCTGGTCGATTGGCTTCAATGTACATGTGAAATATTTTAAGCGCAAGAATTGACAAACGATCAATTGCCCAAGCTGGACTTTCAGTATTTAAACTGGCGCCTGCTGCTACTTGTACGTCATTATATTTATCGAGGAAATAGCTATCGATATATTCAACCATATCTGTTCTTACCTGATTGCTGGCGTCAATTCTGCGTTTAAGTGCTAATCCATCTACTGGAGAAATATCAGGATTACGAACGATATCTTCAAGATGCCATTGAACCGTATCTATCCAGTTTTTCTGGTATAATAGAAAATCGATACTGCCATCAGTATATGGATTGACCGCTAATTCATCTACATTATCGTGTTGGTGATAATCTGAAATGGCTTTATCAAATATTTCGTTACAATGTGCAGCAAACATGTTTAAAATAGTTTATTAAAAAATGAACACAAAAATATTGTTTGTGCATCAAAAACAAAAACCAATACTTATGCTTCTTTTTTATTGTTAGCAACAGCGAAATAATATAAAGGAATTCCTATTAATGTGATAATCAAACCTGGCCATGTAAATTGTGGTTTGTAAATGATCAACAACGTACAAAAGCTGATGCCCATTAAAATATAAATCACAGGTAATACAGGGTAACCAAAAGCTTTATAAGGTCTTTCTGCGTCAGGACGTTTTTTTCTTAAAATAAAGATGCCTATAATAGTTAGAACATAAAAAATTACTACGATAAATGAAACCATATCAAGTAAGTCGCCGTATTTACCACTAAGGCAAAGTGCGCAAGCAACAACACATTGAATCCAAAGTGCCCATTCTGGAACTGCATTTTTATTTAGTGTATCTGCTTTTTTAAAGAATAATTTATCGTGAGCCATGGTATAATATACTCTTGCTCCTGCCAATATCAATCCATTATTGCAACCGAACGTAGAAATCATAATCATGGCGGCGATGATGATGGTTCCGCTGCTTCCGAAAATAGCATCAGAAGCGCTTAAAGCCACTCTGTTGTCTTTTGCAAATGCCAACTCATGCATAGGCACTGTAGCCAGATACACTACATTCATCAACACATAAATTAAGGTAACAATCAATGTGCCTAAAAATAAACTCATTCCAATATTCTTTTTTGGATTTTTAATTTCACCAGCAATGAATGTCACGTTATTCCAGGCATCACTACTAAAAATACTTCCCACCATTGCACTGGCAATAGCGCCTAAAATAGCCCCATTGATTAAAGTTTGTGAGCCAATAACTCCGTCAGTTTTGGTTAATTTTTGAACCATCCATGGATGATCCCAGTTTGCTTTCCACACATCCCATTTGAAAGCAATAAAGCCTGCAATGATCAACCCAAATAATGAAATTAATTTAGTGGAAGTAAATATCGTTTGAATGATTTTTCCGGTCTGAATGCCACGTGTATTGATAAACGTTAGCAATACAATCAAGACTATTCCTAGCAACTGTGCATAGTGAATAGTAAGCCCCATTAGATTAAAAGTATTGGCCTCATCCCAAGCCAGCATTGGAAAAAAATAACCTGCAAATTTTGCAAATCCAACTGCCACTGCAGCAATTGTTCCTGTTTGAATTACTGAAAAGAAACTCCAACCATATAAAAATCCAACCAGTGGATTATAGGATTCTTTGAGGTAAACGTATTGTCCGCCTGCTTTTGGAAACATACCACTTAATTCGCCATAACTCAACGCTGCAGTTAATGTCATAAATCCTGTAATCAACCAAACCGCAATCAACCAACCGGCACTACCGAGGTCTTTAAGCATGTCGGCACTTACAATAAAAATGCCGGAACCTATCATTGATCCTGCTACTATCATAGTTGCATCAAATAAACCCAATGTTGGCTTAAATGAATTGTTTGTTTCTGTCATAATCAGTAATAAATTGAATAAAAAATCCCGCTTAAATTAACGGGATTGAAGATAACATTTATTTTTAAATCTATTACTTGTCTTCTGTCAACATTTCATTCATTCCTGTAATTACATCTGGAGTAATGTTGTATGAACTGTCTTTGTAAACCATATAATCCAGGCCATTTCCACATGAGAAGATGTAAGTAAATCTTTTATCCTTGTTATAATCTGCCAAAAAATCTTTTAATTTCTGTTGGATATCATCCATGAATTTATAACTCTTTTCATTCAGTTTTTGAGAGAGTGTTTGTTTTTTGGTGTCCACTTGTTGTTGTTCTTGAATGAGTTCATTTTGAAAAGCTTCTGCTTCTGATTGAGTAATTGCATTTCCTCTTTTTAGGAAATTGTTCTTTTTATTTTCAAGAATTTTATAACTGGCTTCCCATTCTGCTTCAATGGCTTCCTGTTCTTTTTCAAGGGCTTTTCTGTTGTCCT
>CALCNY010000305.1 GCA_937897585.1 uncultured Chitinophagaceae bacterium
TATTATTTTACTTGTAATAGAATCCACCGAAAAAATTGTTTTAAATCTTGAAAGTGTCTACGATCTTTTTACATCAATTGACAAGCTTGGTGAGGTGGATGATTTTAATTTAGATGATCAAACAACACAGAAGGATATATTACCTGTTGATAACAAAAAGCCAATGGACGTTGAACTAAAAAATATTTCATTTTCATATCCACAAACAAATAAAAAAATATTGAACGACATCAATTTTCATTTTCAATCTGGGAAAAAATATGTCATCACCGGAAATAATGGTTCAGGAAAATCAACACTGCTTCATTTGATAAGCGGTTTATACAAGCCCACTGCAGGTAATATTTCAATAAATGGACATTCATTTCAATGTTACAAATATGACGACTTGAACAGTATTGCAGGAAACGGATTGAAAGAGGAAACTTTATTTGAAGGAACCCTGATGGAAAACATCACATTGGGTAGAAAAGACATTTCAACGAATGATGTTGAGTTGGTGTTGGAAAAATTGTTTTTGAAAGAATATGTAACCTCAATACCCAAAGGACTATTCACTCCCGTTGAACCACTGGGAAGAAAATTGCCAAGAAGTATCATTCAAAAAATATTGCTGGCAAGAGCATTGGTCAACAACCCAAGACTCTTAAGTATTGAATATAATTTGGATGCCATCGAAATTAGTGAAAGAATGAAAATTCAATCATTTCTTTTCGACAAGAAAAACGATTGGACGTTAATTATGATTTCCAATGACGAGCAAGTTATAAAGGAAGCTGATGTGGTTATTAAAATGAATAATGGAACTTTTGAATCAGTGTCAACTCAATAATTTGAACCTATATTTTTAAGACATTTAATAAGACAATCATGGTGGTTAATCATTTCAAATCAATTGAATTGCTGAAGAGCAGAACGAAAAAAAGTTCTTTTTTGAACTTCCTGAAATTAACAGGTGTGTTGCTTGTAATTATATTGTTTTTGCCATGGACGCAAAATATTAGGTCGTTTGGAGATGTAACGGCTTTGAGGCCTGAGCAACGTCCACAAACAATACATAGTGTGATTCCAGGACGAATTGAGAAATGGTATGTGCAAGAGGGGCAGTCTGTGAAAAAAGGAGATACTATTATTCAAATAAGTGAAGTAAAATCCGAGTATCTCAATCCGGATTTGGTATTAAATACCGAACAACAATTGAAAGCAAAAAACTTCTCAGTTCAATCATATATGGATAAACTGAATGCCATCGACGCACAAATTAGTGCGCTGCTCAATTCCAGAAAACAAAAGTACGAACAGGCTGAAAATAAATTATTGCAATCACAATTAAAGTATAAGAATGACAGCATTGAATATTCATCCATAAAACTGAATGAGAAAATTGCAGAAGAGCAATTAAGGCGAATGGAAGAGTTGCATAAAGATGGGTTGAAGTCACTAACGGAGTTGGAAACACGAAGAAGTAAATTTCAGGAATCACAAGTAAAGACAATGTCGCAGTTGAATAAAATAATGACCAGCAGAAACGAAGTGCTTAATGCAGGTATTGAATTGCAAAATGTAAATGCAGAATTTTCAGAAAAAATATCGAAGCTTGAATCAGACAAAAATTCAACTTTCTCTGGTATGTATGATGCGGAAGCATCGGTTACAAAATTGCAAAATGATTTCGCCAACTATTCCATCAGATCAGGTTTGTATTTCATAACTGCGCCACAGGATGGATATATCACTAAGGCATTGAAATCAGGTATTGGCGAGATTATCAAAGAAGGAGTAGATATTGTTAGTATCATGCCTAAAGATTTTGAACTTGCTGTTGAGATGTATGTTTATCCTATGGATATTCCTTTACTGAAAAAAGGACAACAAGTAAGACTTCAATTTGATGGTTGGCCTTCAATTGTTTTTTCAGGATGGCCAACATTGACTTATGGAACATTTGGAGGAAAAATTGTTGCCATTGATAATTTTATCAGTGACAATGGGAAATACAGAGTACTTGTTGCAAAGGATACTAACGATCATCCATGGCCGGAGCAAATTAAATTAGGTGCGGGTTCCAGTACATTTACGCTGCTTAATGATGTGCCCATATGGTATGAGCTATGGAGACAAATAAATGGTTTTCCTCCAGATTTTTATAAGAAGGATGATTCAAAAAAGAAAGAAAAAAAATAAAATCTGATTTAGCATTTAATAATTCAAAGCGGAAAAATTTAAAACCTTATTTTATGAACATTCCAAGATTGCTATTGATAATGATGTTTCTGATTTTGAAAACAAGTATTTCATTTTCACAACAGAATGACAATAAAAAAAATATACTTTCATTAAAGCAGTTTTATAATGTTGTATATTTTAATCATCCTTTAGCGAAACAATCTAAGATCGGAAGAGCGTCGT
>CALCNY010000306.1 GCA_937897585.1 uncultured Chitinophagaceae bacterium
TGGATGTAAAAATTATGATACGGTTATCGTTGCCGTGATACAACCTTTCGATATGCTTGTGTCACCAAATGATAGTATGTGTACAGGTAAATCGGTTAATCTGAAAGCGATGAATGCTGATACTTATATTTGGAGTCCTTCAACTGGTTTGAATAATCCAAATATTGCAGAACCAATTGCAACACCAACATCTAGTATAAGATACCAAGTAATTGGACATGACTCACACAATTGTTTTTCTGATACAGGATATGTGAATATCATAGTAGGTCAATCGCCATCTGTACATGCAGGAGCAGACATTGAAGCGGCTGCTGGAAGCACAGTAGTATTGCATGCTGCAGCTCAAAATGGTCCAATCATCGGGTTTACTTGGTCACCTGCAACAAATTTAAGTTGTGCTGATTGTGCAACGCCATCTCTTGTAGTTGGAGCTAATACTTCATATGTTGTAACAGTAGAAAACAAATTCGGATGTAAAGCTTCTGATACTGTAAACATTGTTAGTTTCTGTAAAAATGCACAAGTGTTTATCCCTAATGCGTTTACGCCTGATGGTGATGGTGCCAATGATGTGCTTATGGTAAGAGGAACAGGCATCACAGTAAAATCATTAAGAATATTCAATAGATGGGGAAACCTGGTTTTTGAGAAACAATCTTTCCCTCCAAATGAACCGAAATACGGATGGGATGGCAAAGTAAAAGGCGTACTCGCCACTCCAGATGTATTTGTTTATATAGCTGAAGTCGTTTGTGATAATGGAACACCCTATTTTTATAAAGGCAATGTTTCCTTGTTACAATAATCTTTAATCCGAATAATTTTTATACTATGAAACTTAAATTTTATACCCCAATTATCTTCACCTTGCTAATGAGCATTAGCATGTTGAATGCAATAAGTCAAGATATCAATTTTTCACAGTTTTATGATTTGCCTGTTTTAAGAAATCCGGCTATTGCGGGTTTGTTTGACGGTGATATCAGAATTACTTCAGGCTTCAGAAACCAATGGCAAAGTGTTACTGTTCCTTACAGAACCACTGCGCTTGGCGGAGAATTTAAAAAAGTAGTTTCTCATAACACTGGAGATTTTGTAACATTCGGTTTTCAAATGACCAATGATGTTGCAGGTGATTCTAAATTAAGCAGAACACAAGCTTTCCCATTTTTAAATTATCATAAATCTTTAAGTGCCGATAAAAACACTTTTTTATCAGCAGCATTTATGTACGGGCCTGTAATGCAACGTTTCGATCCTACTAAATTAAAATTTGATGATCAATACATGGGAGGCACTTTTAGCGCAAGCAATCCTACTCATCAGACTTTTTCTAACACTAGTTTGACTTACTGGGATCCTGCAGTTGGATTGAGTTTTAGCACTGAAACAGGAAACAACACTAATTTTTATATCGCAGCCGGTTTATTTCATTTCACCAAACCAAAAGTTTCTTTTCAACCACAAAATGATTACAAACTCAATCCTAAATACGTGGTGAATGCGGGTCTAACAATGATGACCAATGAAGTAAACAGAATGACTTTTTATTTGGATTTATTTAAACAAGGTGGTGCCGCACAAGGACAAGGTGGTGTAATGATGATGCATGATTTAGTTCAAACTGATGATAACCAAAGTATCAGTATATCAGGAGGCATGTTCTACAGACACAATGATGCATTAATTCCCGTAATCAAACTTGATTATTATAAAATGAGTATTGGCGCCACTTACGATATCAATATCAGTAAATTGGTTCCAGCTTCACAATACAGAGGTGGCTTGGAATTGACCATGTCTTACAAAGCATTTTCACCTAACCATATTAGTGATGAAGCTTACAAAACAAGATGTCCTAGATTCTTTTAATTATAAACAACCCGTTCTTCCACCATCAACCGGAAGATTGATGCCATTGATATAAGCAGCTGCAGGCGAACAAAGAAAAGCCACAGCAGCACCAAACTCTTGAGGCTCACCAATTCGCCCAACAGGAATTTCTGCTACTAATTCCTTCATCACTTCTTCTTCCGATTTCCCAGTATCAGAAGCTTTTTTCTTGATGACATAATCAGCTCTTACTGTGTTTGTAAATCCAGGTAAAACATTATTTACAGTAATACCAAAACCACCTAATTCAGTTGCCAGTGTTTTGCTCCAATTGGCAACAGCAGCACGAATGGTATTGCTCACGCCTAATCCGGCGAGAGGTTGTTTTACAGAAGTTGAAATAACGTTGATTATTCTTCCAAAACCAGCAGCTTTCATTCCTGGAACCAATGCCTGTACTAAAATATGATTGCAAATCAAATGACTATTAAACGCGTTTATGAACTCTTCAGTTGCAGCTTTGATAGCTTTTCCTCCAGCAGGTCCTCCTGTGTTGTTGATTAAAATATGAATCGTGTTTCCGCTTTCAACATATGAAGAAATTGCAGTTCTCACATTTTCAGGATGACTGAAATCTGCTACTAAATAATCATGCTTTTGTTCTTTTGAAATATCAAGTTGTGTTAATGCCTGTTTTAATTTCTCTTCATTTCTTGCCATCAAAATAACATTGGCGCCTAATAATGAAAGCTCGATAGCTGAAGCCAATCCAAGTCCTTGTGTACTTCCACAAACCAATGCTGTTTTTCCAATTAAATTCAAATTCATAAATATGGTGTTTAATTATTTACATTCTCGTTAAAAAATTCAGTTGCTGATTTTAATTCTTCAACAACATTAAATATAATCGGACAAATACTATAATGTATCAAAGTGCCGAAAAGTCTGTCTGTAAAATTAGGTTTATGTAAATGAGGGAATTCTCTGCATTCATTAAATCTTTTTTCATAAATCGTACACTTGCTGTCGGATAAAAAATGACAGGGTATTGTATTTATGATCATTTGTCCACCCATGCTTTTTTCAATATATTTTTCTTCAAAATCACCACCGCTCATTTGTAAATGTTCCGCTACTGTATCTGATTCCGATTGAGTTACATTTATCATCAACCCTTTGCAACAAGCTCCACAGGTAGTACAATCAATATTTTTTTCAACTTGATGGTTGATTTTAAAAACCAATTGATCAATTTGTTCTGCATTTCTGTTTTTTAAAAAAATACGAAAGGCATCATTCTCATCTTGTCTGATGCTTGCTAGTTCAGCAATTTTTTCTCTGTTGGTTTCTAGGTTGATAATTAAGCGATTTAAAATTTGAGATGGTTTTACAATTCAAAATTTAAAAGTAGAAAGTAAAAAAATGATTTATTACTAATCGAGAATCATTTTTGAATTTTGAATTTTTACTTTTGATTTTGTTCAAAACTAACAAATCTCAATTAACTAAATCTCTCAGAATTAGATTTTGATTTACTAGATCGGA
>CALCNY010000307.1 GCA_937897585.1 uncultured Chitinophagaceae bacterium
ATGCAATACCGTCAAGTAATGACATGATAGCTTTGGTTGATTTATAAATTCTTAAATATTGAACTGGATTCATTAAGAAGTTATAATACTTTTTTATTTGGATTTTTACATATTTCAAAATATGCAGTTGTATCTACCACTAAATGACCTATTCTTTTAATATTACATTTTAAAAATAATAAGAATAAATTAAAAATATTAGACCTTTTCTATGGCAATCAACAGATCCTTAAAAAAAATAACAACTATTTCGAAAAAGATAGTAATGGAAACCAATTACCTTATTTAGATGGAATTGCGATTAGTTTTTTAAATAGCAAAACTTCTGAGTTTCTGGCCTTTCAACAAAATAAAATAGATTTTATCAACGACATGGATCCGGCTTTTAAAGATGAGATATTAAGTAGAAAAGGAACATTAAAAGAAGAATGGGAAAGCCAAATTTCAATCGCCAAGAATCCATATTTAAATATTGAATATCTGGGAATTTTATCTGACACATCAAATCCAGTTTTGAAATACTCTCCTTTGAAATTCAAAAAAATTCGTCAAGCCATCAACTATGGAATAGACAGAAAAAAAATGATTTTTTACCTGCGTAACTCAATTGGATATCCTGCAAACAGTGGTTTTATTCCGTTAGGCATGCCATCATTCGACAGTAGTATTTTAAAAGGATATGAATACAATCCTATAAAAGCAATGAACTTGATTAAAGAAGCAGGTTTTGATAACAACAATCCAATGCCAGCAATCAAATTGATTACCGTTCCAAACTATGCCAATTTAGGTACATTCATCGTAAACGAATTAAAACAACTAGGCATCAATATTTCGGTGGAAGTAGTTCAAAAAAGTTTGTTGCTGGAACAAATGTCCAAATCTCAAATTTCTTTTTTCAGAGGAAGCTGGATTGCGGATTACCCTGATGAAATTAATTTCTTAGGTGTGTTCTACAGCAAGAATCCTGCTCCTCCTAATTATACCAGATTCTCCAATAAAGAATATGATCAATTATATGAAATGGCAAATACCGAAACCAATATTGCTACCAGAAATGAATTATACAGAAAAATGCAACAAATCATCATTGATGAATCTCCTGTAATTCCACTATGGTATGACATGAGTTTGCGACTATATCACAATAATTTGAAAGGATTTAATACAAATGCATTGAATATGTTGGAGTTGAGGAGGGTGGTGAAAAATTAAAGGCCCCTTTAATCCCCCAAAGGGGGAATTTTATCGTTTAATGAATTGGAGCAATCCCAACAAAACACAATCAACTTCCCCCTTTGGGGGACTGAGGGGGCCTAAAAAAAATGGCCACTCTTTTCGAGCGGCCATTTCTTTTACAACAAACCTTATTTAGTTTTTCTGGATTTTTCTCATGAACTTATCTGTTGCTGTTGATACTTCAAGGATATAATTTCCTTTTGGTAAGGTACCGAAGTCTTTCAATACAACGATGTTATCGCCTTTTTGAACTGTAATACTGCGGTGAAGCAACTCTTTACCATCAAATGATAGAATTCTAAATCCAGCATTAGTTTCATCAGCACTTGTCAAAGCAATTTTAATGTCTGTGATGAAGGGATTAGGAAACACATTGAATTTTTCAACACTGATAGAACCATTTACTTTCAAAGCTACAATTTTAGAGAAAGTATATTTTCCGTCGTTATCGATTATTCTTAAACGGTAGTAAACAATTGTTGCGTTGTTATTCAATGCATCAGTAAAGTCGTAATTGTGAGTAATTGAAGTTGAACCATTACCACTTACTTTACCTCTCATTTCGAAATGAACACCATCATTACTTCTTTCTACTTCAAAATGACTGTTGTTCAATTCTGATTGTGTTACCCATCTTACAATTGCGCTATTTGAATTTAGTAAGCTAGCATTGAATGAAGTAAATTTAACTGGAGTAGGAGCGCCAGACTCACCGATAACTGCGGTTCCATCATCAGTAAACAAATCACCTACAACTGAGTTACCATAAATTCTTGCAGTGTTTACAATTGTACCTGGAATAACACCTGCTTTAACTTTGAATCTTACTTCGTAATTGCTGCCTGCACCTGAAGGCAATTCACCACCTGCTGTTCCTGTTGCACCTGTTCCGATAAAGAATTTTACAAAATTTCTACTGCCTACATTTCCTTTAAAAGCTTGATCATTATCTGCAGCATCTGTTTTCAATCCTGCAGTAACACCCGGTGCATTTACCACTTCTAAAGTATTTGGAACATAAGTAACGTTGTTAGGCAATGAATCTACTATGAATGTGTTGTAAGAAGAACCTACACCTTGATTAGAACCAGATAATGTGTAAGTCAATTCTTCTTGAGAATCTACGTAGCTATTGTTGTTAGCATCAGCAACTGTTTTATTCAATATTACAGTTGGATCTTTAACTCTAATAGAGAATGTAAATACACTTGGGAAATACATATCTGCTTCTGTTCCGAATTGAACAGATACACTAGTTGCATTTGGAGCGATATTGTAACCTGTTCCTACATTAACCTGGTCGATATCAATTCCCATTTGGTTGCTGTAGTTAGGATTTTTTGTTGATACAAACTCTCCATTATTTGTGATACTTCCATTCCAGAAATTGGTTGCAGGATTAACTGCATTTGAAACAGTTGTATTGTTTATTTTGATAAAATCACCGTCAGGATTACTTGTAGATGATCCTAAATTAGCATCACCTTCCCAAGCCATTGTACCCATGACAGCTTCGTTAGCTAATAATGGTGTACTTGGTACATTCAAACCAGACAATTGTATAGTAAGATAAGCTGTAGAACCATTGTTATACACTTGAGCAAAACCATCATACAATCTCACACTGTTATAAGGTTGTGCAAGATTTTCATAAGCCACCACAATAACCCAACCACCATATTTACCACCTGTACTAGAAGAACCTGGAGTTACTGGTAAATCAGCAATAGTATAAGTACCAGCACCATTTGCATTTACGAAGCTTGTAACATCTACAAAAGACTGATATGCTTTCTCTGTTGTTGAAATTGCAAACTGATCAACATTTATTGAAGGTGTAGTCGCGTTAAAATAATTTCCACTAGTGCCTTTACGAATTTTAATTTTACGTAACGTATCAGGATGAGCTGTAATTACTGAATTATCGATTTTACCTCCCCAGTATAGTCGAGCAAATTTGATTGTGTTAGTGCCGGTTGGTAAAACCAAATCAGCTGAAGATGAATTGACAGTTGAAGAATTGTTGTCGATGTCAATCTGCTGCATATTGCTTCCGTCATTACCATACTGACTGTAGCCAATTCCACCAACACCATTATTGGCATTAGAAGTTTGGTTCATTTTTGTTAGGTTGACAGTGTTGTTTTCAATAATGTGAAGAATACCATTTCCAAACATTGTTGTACCACCTTTTAAATTCTCAGAATAAATCTGGCTGAAAGCACGAATTGAGTTTTGTGCTGAAAGGTTAAATGTAAGAATTGTTAATACCGCAGCTACGCTGATTTTCTTTGTAAAGTTCGTAAGCATTTTCTTGAGATTTTGTGGTTAATGAAAATGGCTCACAGGAATGTAGGGATTTAGTAGTCGTTCGGAGGATAATAGATTATTATAGAAAAAAGGTGCAATAAATCGTTAGTGGTGGAAATTCAGGGGGATTGGAGTAATTGGGTAAGCGAAAAGCGATGAAGCATTATCGTTCTGTAAAATTAGTAATTAAATTTCCTGATGCAAGTTTTTTGAAAAGTATTTTTAATTTTTTTTTGATGAAATTTAATATGTTTAAGTAGTTATTTGTTTAAAATTATTATCTGTCTAATTGCTTCTGATTTCAATTACTTTAATATGGATTTAAATTCCTTTTTAAACTTCTCAATTTTAGGCCTAACCACAAATTGACAATAAGGAACTTGTTCTCCATTGATATTGAAATAATTTTGATGATACAATTCAGCTGGATAAAAAATATTCATGGGTTCAATTTCTGTAACAATTGGAGATGCATAAACACCAGATTGTTGCAATTGTTCTTTATAAGCAACAGCTACTGCATGTTGATTTTCATTGTGATAAAAAATGATACTTCTATATTGTGTGCCCACATCATTTCCCTGGCGATTAAGTGTCGTTGGATCATGTGTTTTCCAGAATACTTCTAATAACTGATCATAACTTACTATATCTGCATCAAATTCAATTTGTAAACATTCTGCATGTCCTGTAGTTCCACTGCATACGGTTTTGTAATCTGGATTTTCCATGGTACCGCCACTATAACCACTTGTTACTTTCAATACACCATTAATTTGTTGAAAAACTGCTTCTGTACACCAAAAACATCCATTTCCAAATGTTGCTAATTCTATTTGCATATACTTATTAATTAAATTGCTGCCTCAAACGACAAACATGTTTATTTTAAAAAATTCGAACATAAAATTATTGATATTGTTTCAGTTATTATTGATTTGTTCCTGCAACTTTAAAAATTCGAGCAAAATGACTTCACAAAATCATGCATTCAGGTTGAAACCCGGAGAAGACCTCAGAAAATCTATTCAGCAATTTGCAAATGATCATCACATTAAAGCGGGTTGGATGGTAACCTGTGCAGGAAGTCTTACCGAATATAATTTAAGATTTGCCAATCAATCAACACCATCAAGCGCATCAGGACATTTTGAAATCGTAAGTCTTACAGGAACGATTTCAGAAAATGGTTCTCATTTGCACATAAGCGTTAGTGATAGTACAGGCAAAACAATAGGCGGACATTTAATGGAAGGATGTAAAATTTACACCACCGCAGAAATTGTCATTCAAAGTTCAAATGAAATGGAATTCACCAGAGAAAAAGATGGCAGTACTCCTTGGGAGGAATTGCAGATTAAAAATGTAAAATTCAAAAATCAAAATTAAAAATTTAAAAAGAGTAAAAAGTAGTAATCAATTTTTGACTTTTTACTTTTAAATTTTGACTTAATACAAGCTATGAAATGTTTTCCCGAATCTGCATTTACGCAATTGGAATTTGATAAAATCAAAAACCTCATTGAGCTAAATTGTAGAAATGATTACGCGAAAAGAAAGGTTCAGCAACTTCGTATTCACACCCGACTAGAATACATTCAACGTGAATTACAACAAACTTATGAATTCAAAATATTGTTAGATAGTGGCGTTTATTTCCCAAATGATTTTTCTACGAATATTTCAAAAGAGCTGAAATTATTGTCTATTCCTGGTGCTACACTTTCTTCAGAACAATTTTTATTGATAAAAAAATTATCCGATAACACTGAAAATATTTTCAGATGGTTTAATGATGAAAGAAGAATTGCTAATCCTGAATTATCTAAAATCATTGAAGGTACTTATTTTGAAAAGACCATCCGATTGATGATTGATGAAGTGTTAGATCAATATGGCGTTGTGAAAGATAATGCAAGTAAAGAATTAGCCGACATCAGAATGTCACTTTACAGAAAGCGAAATGAATTAAGAAAAGTGTTCGACAGAATTGTGAGCAAACTCAATAAACAAGGTTATCTCGCAGATATTGAAGAAAGTTTCATGAATGGCAGGAGAGTGTTAGCCGTTTTTGCAGAACAAAAAAGAATGATTAAAGGTATTCTTCATGCAGAAAGCGACAGTCGTAGAACCAGCTTTATTGAACCTGAAGAAACAACAGGATTAAATAATGAAATTTTTTCTTTGGAAAAAGAAGAGGCTAAAGAAATTCAAAGAATACTCAGGCAATTAACCTCTCAATTATCTGTTTACTCATCTCTATTAACGGGCTATTTTGAAATTTCAGGTGAGTTCGATTTTGTATGTGCAAAAGCAAAATTCGCCAAAGAAATTTATGGCGAACTGCCTGTAATCCGCGACAAAGCCATTGTAAAACTAATTAATGCAAGACATCCTTTGTTGTTGATTCACAATAACAAATTGAATAAGCCAACCATTCCAACCAACATCACATTAGATGCAGACAACAGAATCCTTGTCATCAGTGGCCCAAATGCAGGTGGTAAAACGGTAACTTTAAAAACAACCGGCTTATTACAAATCATGATTCAATCTGGGTTACTCGTTCCCGTTAGTCCGGATAGTGAAATGGGTATTTTCAAACAACTCATGATTCATATTGGTGACACTCAAAGTATAGAATTTGAATTGAGTACTTATTCGGCTCACCTCATCAACATGAAATATTTCATTGAAAATGCAAATGGCAAAACGTTGTTTTTCATTGATGAACTCGGAAGTGGCAGTGATCCCAATTTAGGCGGTGCATTTGCTGAAGTGATTATGGAAGAGCTTGCGATGAAACATGCCATGGGAATTGTAACCACGCATTATCTCAACCTAAAAGTAATGGCTAACAAAGTGAAAGGTATTTACAATGGTGCCATGCAATTTGATGAAAAAAACCTGAAGCCATTATATTTATTAAAAACAGGCTCTCCAGGAAGTTCATACACTTTTTCAATCGCCGAAAGAATTGGTATGGAAAAAAGACTAATTCAAAGAGCCAGAAAATTAGCAGATGAAAGTCATTACCAACTTGACCAGCTGCTAAATAAATCCGAACAGCAATGGCAGGAAATCAACAAAGAAAAAAACAAGCTCAATAAGCTGCTTAAAGAAAATGAACAGCTAAAAAAAGAAATGCAGGTTTTCATCAATAAAGAACAGCATCAACAGGAAGTAGAAAAACTCAAACTAAGCAACAAAATCGCTGAAGATAAAATCACTTATCTCAAAGACATGGAACGCAAATTAAAAGCGCTTGTTTTTGAATGGCGTAAAGCTGAAGACAAAGACAGTGTGGTTAAAATGATTGCCAGTTTATTGATGAATCAAAAAGATAAATTTCAATCTGAAAAACATCAGAAAAAAATCAATGAAAAATTTGAAGAAGTTTCCAGTAATATTGAAATCGGCAGCAAAGTAAAAATGAAACAAAACAGACAAATCGGAATCGTAAAAGAAATCAGAGGTAAAAAAGCATTACTACAAGTTGGCATTATGCCTATGCTAGTTGAAATGAAAGATTTGGTTGTGGTGGTGGAGAAGGAGGAGAAGAGCTAATTTGACAATTTGTTAATTAGTCAATTTGGTAATTAGAAATTTTGCCGACGAAAGTCTCTGACCGAGTCGTTTGTGTGAGTGGAATTTGGAATTAGGGATTAGGGATTTGTTATTTGGAATTAGGAATTTATGCCGACGAAGGTCTCTGACCGAGTCGTTTGTCTAAGTGGAATTTGGAATTTGGATTGAGGAATTGGGAATTGGGAATTAGGTATTAGGATATTAGTAAAACAAACTTTGTG
>CALCNY010000308.1 GCA_937897585.1 uncultured Chitinophagaceae bacterium
GCCCGGCGCCTGGGCAATGGCCTGACCGTCTGGCTGCGCACGCGGCTTCAGGCCAACGATGGCTTGCAGCGCGCGCTGGGCATCGGCCGGCCACTTTGATGTGATGTCGTCCCATGTCTGCCCTTGAAAATGACCAAAGTGGCGCTCACGCAAGGCCGCTGTGGGCTTGAGCGGCAGGGGCGTTGACCTGGTGGGCGCATGCGCAATGGCTTGGGCAGTTTGGTAGGCGCGGCCCAAATCGCTGCTGTAGACCGTGTGGATGTCTTCCTCGCGCAGCGCCCAACCCAAGCGCTGAGCCTGCCACAGGCCTGTGTCATTGAGTCCAATGTCGAGTTGACCTTGGATGCGGGTGTCCACATTCCAGGCGGTTTCGCCATGGCGGATCGCCAGAATTCGTGTTGCTTGCATGGCGCAGAGTTTAGAAGTGGAAACGCCCCAGGCGCTTTTTCGTGCAAAATAGCACGATCGTTCTTTTTTGTTGCCATGTCTACCGCTGCCATCACCTGTATCTAAAATACCATTTTGAGGTGCTAATTCATCAAGCACAGCTTTTAATTTTTTATACCCTTCTTCAGAAGCTGCAGACTTGTTTTGATCTGTAATTAATATTTCTTCGAAAGGTGCGTTGCTCATATCAAACAACTCATTGTTGTTATTCAATTTCCAACCTTGGTTTCTTACATACCATTTATTACCAAGCTCACAAAATATCCAATCTCTATCTTGTGATTTTTTACCAAATAAATTATATGCAAAGCTCTTCCCATCAATAATACCAGAAGGCAATTTGGCTCCTGTAAGTTCAGCTAATGTAGGTAAGATATCACTGGCATCTATCAATTGTTCAGACACAACACCAGAAGGAACTTTACCGGGCCAGTTGGCAATCATAGGCACTAATCCTCCACACTCTTTCATTTCACCTTTTTTGCCTGATAATATTTTTCCGTTTATAGTTGAATTGGCATACCATTGACTAGCTGTACCATTATCTCCCATAAAGAAAATAAGGGTATTCTCTCTTAATTTTAGGCTATCCAAAACCGTTAGTAGTTCTCCAACAAGCTTATCCATGTATGCCACATTATCTGCATACAAATCCTTACTGTCTGGTTTGCTGTCAGGAGTAGAAACAATAGTGCCATGTACATGCGACATAGGATAGTAAGCAAAGAAAGGTTTATTTTTATTTTTTGATAAGAAGTCAATTAAATGATCGTGCATCAAATCAGGCATGTATTCAGCATCAGTCATTACCTTATCTTCTCCATTTACAGTGTAATGATTGATTTTTTCTGGAGAATTTTTATAAACGCCACTTCCTTTAAATCTCAAATAATCATCGAAACCAAATTCGCCAGGACCTAATGGCAATTGCCCCCATTTACCCACACAAGTAGTTACATAACCAGCAGGAGTTAAAATTTGAGGAATCATTTTTTCATTTTCCTGCTTCATCAATGTAGTGGCATCTTGATTTGTAGCACCGGTTCTGAATGCGTAACGTCCGGTCATTATCAATGCACGAGATGGTCCACAAAGAGGAGCCGTAAACATATGATTAAAGCGAATGCCTTCTTTTGCTAACTTATCGATATTGGGTGTACTGTAATGATCAGCTCCATAACAACTTACGTTTCCTATACCCAAATCATCAGCAAGAATAAAAATGATATTGGGCTTTTTTGTCAAACCCAATGACTCACCTCTGTAAGAAGCTTTTCTTTTTTGAGCAGTAGCATCATTAGAAACCAATAGAAATAATGCAGCAACAACAATATAAATTCTTTTCATTTGATTTTATTTAGTCAAAATTTAAAAGGAAAAATTTGATGTTTGTTGTTATCAATTTTCTGACTTTTAACTTTTGATTTTTTAATTTTTATTTTTTAATTAATCTCCTCCCTTTTGCCAATTCGTAGTATCTCCTTTCAATCTTGTAAGCGCTTTCCATTCTGTTTCAATTCCTTTATCACCTTGTTCGTTCATCCAGATTTTCAAATCAGTGAAAAGCTTGTCTTTTGTTTTGGCAAATGATTTGTCTTCCGCAAGATTATTTAATTCGTAAGGATCTTTTTTTACATCATACAATTCAAACTCAGGTCGATTTCTATACAACTTCGCATGTTCAAATTCTTCTTTTGTAACATTAGATTCTACAAGCCATGATTCGTATAATTTATTTCCATGCTTAGAACCAGACGAAAGAAATTCTTCTTTATAATTTATATTCCAAATGAGTTTGTAATTGTGATCTTGTATTGATCTTACCGGATAACATTCTGAACCATTTGAAATCCCTCTTGTGGTATGAACACCATAAACATAATTTCTAATTTCAACATCTTTGCCTTTTAGGGTAGCCATAAAACTTTTACCATCCAATGGCATTGTTTGATTTTTATCTCCTCTTAATGATTTGGGATCTCCTCCTGCAGCTTCGTATAAAGTTGGCAACACGTCAATGTATTGAGCCAATATACCTGTTCTGGTTCCGGGTTTTATCACTTTAGGCCATTTGGCAATGAAAGCAGATTTCAATCCCATGTTGTAACAAGTCCATTTTCCAAAAGGTAATGATGAACCATGTTCGCTTGCAAAAATAAAAAGCGTATTGTCTTTGTTGTTATTTTTTTCTACAAAATTCATACAATCACCTACCAAGCTATCCGCGTAAGTAATCTCAGCATAATAACGAACAAGAGATTGTCTGGTTTCTTTGGTATCCACCAAAAAAGAAGGCACATTTAATTTCTTTGCATTGTACTGATCAGGATTTCCACGATTCCAAGGTGAGTGAGGTTGATTCGTAGCAACAATTAGCAGATATGGTTTTGATTTGTCTTTATTCATAAATGCTTCTGCATCTGCTAAATTGATATCTTGTCCATCTCCATTATCACTGTTTCTTCCTCCTAAATATTCAAATGGAAAATTAGCCAATGGCGCATAATGTTGTTTACCAATCAAACCTACACGATAACCTAATTTGGTAAAGTCTTGAACAATGCTAATGATGTTATCATACACCTGAGCATGATTAGGATACGATCCATTTTTCACAGGAAACAAACCTGTATATAAACTCTGACGTGTTGGTCCGCACATGGCCGTTGCATTGTTCATATTATCAAAGCACAACCCTTCTTTAGCCAAGCGTGTAAGGTTAGGCGTATGTACATCCAAACTACCATAAGGCTCACAAGCCACCGACATCATATCATCAGCTAAAAAGAAAAGTATATCTGGCCTTTTTTCATCGTTATTTTTATTTGCTGATTGCTTTTTTGCATGAAGTGAAACAATTTCTTCATTAATATCTTTTTTCAATTGAGTTGTCTGAGGTAAATTCCTGACAAGTGAACTCGATTTTTTTACATTCGATGTTGAAACTTTAACCACCTCATTTTTTAATGTCGAAAACACTAATGCGGAGATTAACAAACCACCGCTTAACATTTTAAAAGAAGTACTAATCATTTTTTATTTTTTAATTTTTAATTTATTTATTCTTTACACATCTGAATCCCAAATGTTCCATTCCTGAATCCTGTGTACTTTTCATTCTGCTGGAATTCCTATACCCACTGCAATATGATTCATTACATAAGAAACTACCGCCTCTCATTACACGCTTTGTGGCCATGGGCTCATCTGGGTCATAACTTTTTAAAGGGCCTTTGGGATTAATGGCAACTTTCACATTTTTAAATTCATTGTAATAATTGTTATTGTACAAATCAGCACACCATTCCCACACATTTCCCGACATGTCATATAAGCCATAACTATTAGGCATAAACGATTTCGCAGGCGATGCGTTATCAAATCCATCTAAATTTTCATTTTGATTTGGAAAACTCCCTTGCCAGTAATTACAATGAAAACTTCCTGAATCAACGGGTGTATTTCCCCAACTATAAATGGTGTTTTTCATTCCACCTCTGGCAGCATACTCCCACTCTGCTTCCGTTGGCAATCTTTTGCCGGCCCATTTGCAATAAGCATTGGCATCATCCCAACTGATATGAACTACAGGATACTTTTCCTTTCCAATGATAGTAGATTGAGGTCCTTGAGGATGCTTCCAATTTGCCCCGTGCATCCATTGCCACCATTGACTATAATCACTTAAATTCACCGCCTCGGGTGTTTTTACAAAAACCAATGAAGCCGCTTTTAATAATTCTTGGTCGGGTTTAGGAGTATTGGGAGGCAATTGTTTTTTCAATTCATTCCAATCCACATCCTTTTCTGCGGTTGTAACATAACCGGTTGCTTGTACAAATTTTTCAAATTGCTCATTAGTAACCTCCGTTTCGTCCATGTAAAAGCCATTAAGCTTAACCCGATGTTTTGGAAACTCATCGGCCCTTGCCTGATCATTATCTCCGCCCATCATGAATTCACCTGCAGGTATCCACACCATTCCTAAATGAGCTGTATCTAAGACAATGGTGTTGTTATTTTTTTGAGATGGTTGAGTAAATTCTATTGTAGCAAACCTCTTAGGCAATGCCTTTGTGCAACAGGATTTTTGACCTTTTGATGTTGTAGAATCGCAAGTTTTTTGTTGTGCGAAAATCGGAACCGAACAAAATGAAATCAAAACAAATAAAGACCATTTAATTCCCAACGACAGTAATAAAAAAAATTTTGGAGTATTAATTTTCAAATTATTTAGTTTCATGAGCTTTAAAATATTCAATCATTTTATTTCTCAACTCTTCTGATTTAGCTGTATATTTTTTCTCAGCAATTACATTTTCTTTTTCTAATGGGTCAGCAAGGTAATCATAAAGTTCTTCGCCTAATATTAATGATTTGTCAAAAGCATCTGTACTTCTAAAATCATTTTTCATCCAAACGGTATATCTGTATTGAGCAGTTCTTAAAGAATAGCCCATTACTTTTGCAGGCGCATATCCCAATCTGTCTGTTTCAGGATCATTGCCGCTTCTTGGATATTGACTTACTGAATATTCTTTAACTGTTCCTTCTGGTTTTTTCATCAAAGGCATCAAACTTACACCATCTAATTCAGCAGGAATTTTCAAACCGGCCAAATCACAAAGTGTTGGGAATATATCCACAAACTCTGTCTGTGCTTTTGTTTTGTTTGATTTTAATTTAGGAGAAGAAATGATTAATGGAGCATGTGTTGCTTGTTCGAAATTCGTATGCTTGCACCAAAGATTATGATCACCTAAATGCCATCCATGATCACCCCATAAAACGATAATGGTATTTTTTGTCAAACCCAATGAATCCAATGCCTTCAATAAAATTCCTACCTGAGCATCAGTGTAAGAAATCGCAGCATAATATCCATGAATTAATTCTTTTTGTTTTTCTATTGGAAGTGTTACTCCAAATTGCTTAGCATCAGAGAAAGTTGAGAGCGGTTCAATATCTGTATAAGCTCTTATTTCACCGGAATTATGATAAGCTACATCAACTGCATTTTTTGTTTTCTCTTGAAAAGGAGCAATTGGCATTTTTTCTCTATCGTACAAATCCCAATATTTTTTTGGAGAAATGAACGGTAGATGAGGCTTAGCAAATCCTACAGCGAAAAAGAATGGCTCTGACTTTTTACTTAATTCTGCTAAAATATCTTTTGCCTGTAATGCATTGGCGCCATCATTATAAGCATTATCCGGAGCTTCAATGCACTCTGTTGTTGGTTTTAGTTTCTTTAAAGCATAATCATTGGCTTCAGATTTTTTCATTCCCTGATCTATTCCTTGTTGATAGTATTCCAACAAAGCTTTCTTTGTATCCGGCTTTTGATATCTGCCATTTGCTGGCTCACCAAAACGAGGGTCATAATATTTTAAGTCTGTCTTGTAGTAAGGAACAGTCCATGATGGTTTATCATTATCCTTGTCTACATCTCTAGGATCATACACTTTACCAATTCCCTGAGTAGAATAACCTTGACTGGCGAAATATTGTGGTATGGAAAGAATATCAGGATTGATATTTCGCATTGGCGTTTTCAAATCCCAAACTTTAGTATAATCAGGCCTTTTACCTGTCATCAAACTAGCTCTTGTTGGTCCACAAACTGCCTGCTGACAATAATTATTTAAGAATACAGTTCCCATTGCAGCTAGTCTGTCGATGTTGGGAGTTTTTATCATTGAATCGCCATAACATCCTAATATAGGTTTTAAATCATCGATGGCGATAAACAACACATTTGGTTTTTCATTCTTTTGAGAATAGCTTTTAAATCCAACACATTGTATCAACAATATCAACAGAATGGTTTGGGAAATGATATTTTTTTTCATTTTTTCTTTTTGGTTTTTGAGAGCGCTTTAGAGTGTTTTTGATGAGGCACGTTTAATTTTAGTTTTAATAAAAATTGTACCTCTTTTAATTTAAGAGAGCCCACAGTTAAGTCTGGGGCTCTCTTTTATAATTTGATGATGATTTAATTTGATAATTGTTTTCACTCATTACCAAATCTCCATATTATCTCCCCCTTCGGGGGATTAAGGGGGCCTAATATTTCACCACTCTCGTTGTCTTCACATTATTCCCTTGTCTCACTTCCAGCATATAAGAACCAGATTTCAATTCCGAACCGATATTCAAAGTTTGATAAGGTGCAACCTTAACCGACTTGATAAATCTGCCCTGAACATCCAAAATTCTTACCACCACTTCTTGCTGATCTGCTGTGATCACTTGCAAGTTGAAGTTG
>CALCNY010000309.1 GCA_937897585.1 uncultured Chitinophagaceae bacterium
ATTTGATTGTAGAACAGCAGCAATCCTTTTACCAGGAAAATTTCTCGTTTGTAATATGTTGCCTGAACGCAGAAATTATCACCAAACTAGAGGAAAAAGAATATTTGGATACCATGAATATTACTCCATCTGAAAGCGAGGCTTGGGATATATTGCAAATGGAAGAAATTGAAAGAGAGCTTTTGAATGACTTTGATGATAATTAATTTAAATCAGCAACAACAACCCTTTTAAAAAAAATCGATTGCTTGCCATAACTATTTTAGGAAACAATTCAGCTATTCCTGCATTTGGAAGAAACCCATCTGCACAGTTGCTTCAAACCCAGGACTCAAGTTTCCTTATTGATTGCGGTGAAGGAACCCAAAATCAACTAGCAAAGTATAAACTGAGACGAAGCAAAATCTCTCACATTTTCATTTCTCATTTACATGGAGATCATTATTTTGGATTGATTGGATTGTTAACCAGCATGAGTTTGTTGAGCAGAACACAAGAACTTCATTTGCACGGACCAGCACAACTTGAAGAAATCATCAACTTACAACTAAGTGTAGCTGCTGTAACTTTAAATTATCCGCTATATTTTCATGCATTAAAAGAGGAAGGAGTTATATCAGATACAGGAAAAATGATTATCAGCTGTTTCAAGGTGCAACACCGCATTGAATGCTGGGAATTTTTATTTATGGAAAAGAAGAAACCCAGAAGCATTGTACCGGATTTGGTAAAAGCTTATGAAATACCTGCGGCCTTTTATGAGAAACTTCAGGATGGAGAAAATTACACAACAAAAAAAGGAACTATCATTGAAAATGAAGTGGTAACTGTTGCAGCACCTAAGCCTAAGAGTTATGCGTATTGTGCTGATACACTTTATGATCCAACCATAGCTGAAAAAATAAAGCATGTAGATTTGGTATATCATGAAACAACATACTTAAAAGACCTTGAAATACGCGCTGCTGAAAGATTTCACAGCACTACAGTACAAGCTGGTATGATTGCTCAACTAGCCGAAGTGGGTCAACTAATGATAGGACATTTCTCTTCAAAATATGAATCACTAGATGAATTTCTAACTGAAACAAAAGCCGTTTTTGAAAATACGGTTTTGGCAATAGAAGGAAGTTGTTATAAAATCTAAATTATTTATTGGAGGTTACATAATCCTTCACTTCCTGATGATATTTTTGACTCAATGGAACTAATGGAAGTCTTAACTCATTTTCAATCAAATTCATTTCATATAAAAATGCTTTTACTCCTGCGGGATTATTTTCTGCAAACATCAATCTGTATGCATTCATCAATTTATCATTAATAGGTTTTGCTGATTTGAAATCTTGCTGCTGACATAAACGAATCATATCCGAAAACAATTTTGGGTATGCATTTGCAGCAACACTGATCACACCATCCATACCACAAGCCATCTGTGGAAATATCAAATCATCATCTCCACTCAATACCAAAAATCCTTCTGGCCTTTCTTTTAATATTTCCATGCATTGAACAATACTATTCCCGGCCTCTTTAATGCCAATAATATTTCCAACTTCTCTGGCTAATCTTAATGTGGTGGCAGGTTCCATATTTCTACCCGTTCTACCTGGAACATTGTAAAGAATAACAGGCTTTGGTGAATGTGCTGCTATCATTTTGTAATGCTGAAACAATCCCTCTTGTGAAGGTTTATTATAATAAGGTGCTGCACTTAATATGGCAACAGCATTTTCCAATGGAAGTTCTTTCAAATCTTTTACAACAGATGCGGTATCATTTCCACCCACACCAACGACTATGGGTACACGATGATTAACATGATTGACAGTAAATTGTATGATTTCTTTTTTTTCCTCTTTGCTTAAAACAGGCGTTTCACCAGTTGTGCCTAATGTTACTATATAATTAACACCACCGGATATGATGTGATCAATAACTTTTCCAAGTGAATTAAAATCTACAGAAAGATCTTTTTTGAATGGTGTAACGATGGCAACTCCGGTTCCTGTTAAGTTCATGATGTCTTCTTTTGCGTGAAGGTAAATCAATTCCTACAAATTTCTTATTTGATTCATCAGCTTTTGAATAGTTCTGAATGCTCAAGATATTGATTGTCGTTAGCAAAAATAAACAAACAGGTTCCGTCTTTAATCTTGTCGATAATTGGCTTAGATAATTTTTCAGGTATGGCCGGACAACCCCAGCTTCTGCCGATATAACCTTGCATATTGATCATCCCTTCAGAAACATAAGCTGCTCCATGTACTACTATTGCTCTTTCATCTGCCTTATCATTGATGCCTTTTTCAAGTCCATTCAATTGCAGTGAATAACCATGCTTTCCAATATAGGTTTCTTTTGTTTCATAAAAACCTAGGCTACTTTGAAAACTTGATAATTTGTTTGAAAACTTTTCAGCATATAAAGTACCTGAGTTTTGCCCATGTGCTACATATGTGTTGAATAAAATTTTCCCTTCTTGTAAATCAATGATAAAAAGCCTTTTTTGTGAAGATGGTTTTGTAAAATCAACAATAGAAAGTAAATGCTTTCCGCAGAATTTACCGGCATTTTGTAATTTTTCAAATCCTGTAACTGCATGCAGATAAGCTTGTGATGATAAACCCATACTATCTAGATTTAATTTCTCATATAACTGCATTGATAAGCTCGAAAGCAAAGAATGATTTTCATACTTTTTAAAATCTATTGAATTTGATTTGCCAAAACTCACTGGCCAATGTAAAATCAATAATAAAGTGACGAGAAAAAATGGCAGCCTGCCTCTAAAAAATAGTGTTTTCATAGTTTAATTAGGATAGGTTAGGATTTAAACCAAAACAAGTTTCGGTTTGTTTATAGCGAAACAAAAGTAAACTGATGTATTTACAAAACAGACTTTATGATGTTAATGTAAACAAAATTTAAAATCGGTTCGATATCTCATTTCAAATCCCAATAACAACGGAATTAGTGGCGAATTATTGTAGAAAAGACTAGTGTTTATGAGGTTTTTCAACCATTCATAGCCATTAAAAACGATTTAAGTTGATGAAAATCAGTATCAATTTTTACAGCAACTTTCTCTTTATCGATAATTTTGGAAACAGCATCAGGCAACAATATTTTTTTATTGATCACCGGCTCCACAACATCATAAAACTTAACAGGATGAGCAGTTTCAGCAAAAATACCTTTATCGTTAGTATGTGTTTGTAAGTATTTTTTCAAAGCAAGATAACCAACTGCACCATGAGGATCGAGCAAATAACCCGTATTTTTTTCGGTTTCATAAATCGCTTTTTTGGTTTCTTCATCGCTGATGCTTACAGAAGAAAAACAAGCAGTAAGTGCATCAAAATCGTGATTGAAAATCTCAAGAATTCTGATAAAATTACTCGGGTCGCCTACATCCATTGCATTTGATATGGTGGCAACAGATTTTTTAGACATATACTCACGTGTATGCATAAATGAAGGAACCACATCATTAGCATTACAAGCTGCAATAAAATGTTTTAGAGGAAGCCCGGATTTCATAGCCAATAAACCCGCACAAATATTTCCGAAATTTCCACTAGGAACACTGATGACAGGAGGATTGTCTTTTTCTTTCCATTGCTTATACGCCAGTACATAAAAAAACTGCTGTGGTAACCAACGTGCTACATTAATTGAATTAGCAGAGGTCAAGAATAAGGAATGAGCCAAGTCTTCATCTGTAAATGCCTGTTTCACCATTCTTTGGCAATCATCAAAAGTTCCATTTACTTCAAGTGCAAATATGTTTTCACCCAAGGTTGTCAATTGTTTCTCTTGAACCGAACTGACTTTCCCTGAAGGATATAAAATAACAACCTGTACGCCCTCAACGCCATAAAATCCATCTGCAACAGCGCCACCTGTATCTCCTGATGTAGCCACTAATACAGTAACTTTTCTATTGTCTCCCTTTACAAAATACCCAAGGCAACGACTCATAAACCTGGCACCAATATCTTTAAATGCTAACGTATTGCCATGAAACATTTCAAGCGCTTGAATACCAGGTTCTACATCAGCTAATGGTATAGGGAAATTGATAGTTTGTGCAACGATATCTCTCAAAACCATTTCTGGAATCGCATTTCCAACATAAGGACTAATTACTTGATAACACAATTCCTCATTGGAAATTTGTTCAATATTCGCTATCAGTTTTTTTTCAAAAACCGGAATGTGTTCAGGAAAATACAATCCTTTATCAGGTGCTTGGCCATTTATAGCCGCTTCTTTAAAATCAACAATTGCCGCTTTTTTATTCAGACTGTAATAATTCATAATTTTTGATTAAGTCAAAATTGAAAAGTAAAAAGTAAAAAATTGATAGATTTTATTTTTTGAATTTTAAATTTTGAATTTTTACTTTGATTAAATGACCTCTACCCCATTTGAAGCCACTTCTGTAACATAGGTTTTGTATTCTATACCAAGCTTATTATAAACATCACTCATTTCCTTTTCAACTTGAATGGCGGTTGAATGTAATTCACTCATCATAAACAAGGAAGGACCGCTACCTGAGATACCGCCTCCCAATGAACCTGCAGCAAGTGACCTATTTTTAACTTCATCAAAACCAGGAATCAATTTGCTTCTTACAGGCTCCACAATAACGTCGGTGATTGAACGACTAATCAAACCATAATCATTATTTTGAAATCCGGCAATCAAACCAGCAACATTTGCCCATTGAATAACAGCCAATTTTAATGGAATTTCTTTTGGTAAAATCGATCTGGCATAAGAAGTTTTGATTTCAATCTGAGGATGAATAATGGTAATAAAAAGTGGTGGTGTTTTTAATTCAATGATATCTAAAGTTTGTGTATCTCTAATCAAGACCAAACCTCCATAGATACAAGGCGCCAAATTATCCGCATGACGAGAACCACTGGCCAACAACTCTCCTTCCATAGCAAATTCCACTAATTGTTTTTTATCAAATGGTTTACCTAAAAGTTCGTTAGCAGCAACCACAACACCCGCTGCGCTTGCAGCACTTGAACCAACGCCACTTCCTGGTTTTATCTTTTTTTCAATGACAATTTCAAAACCATTTTTATAATCTAATGCGTTCATCAATGCCTGTAAAGCAACGCCTGAAATATTTTGCAGTGGATCTAACGGTAACCCATAATTGTCTTTGTGTTTGATGATGATTCCTGGCTCTTCTTTTTTTATCAATTCAATTTCATCATAAGGTGCTTGTAAAGCCATACCTAAAATATCAAAGCCACAACAAAGATTTGACAATGTAGCTGGAGATTTTACTTTAATGGATTGCATAAATTTATTTTATAAGCCAATTGAATTTATTAAATTTTTGATGCTCTGATGATATCAGCAAATACGCCACTGGCGGTCACTTCAGCACCGGCACCTGCGCCTTTAATCACTAATGGCTGATCTTTATATCGGTCTGTGTAGAACAACACCACATTATCTTTTCCATACAAATGAAACAAATCATGTTGCGCATCTACATGCTGTAAACCTACAGCTGCTTTTCCATTTTCAAAACTTGCAACGAATTTTAATTTATTTCCTTTTTCATTCGCAGCAGCAAATAAAGATTGAAAATGCGTTTCATGCAACTCCATCGATTTGTAAAAATCCTGAACTGATCCTTGCATACAAGCTTCAGGCATAAAAGAATTATTTGTGATATCATCCATCTCCATCATCTCACCTGCTTCTCTCGCAAGAATCATAATTTTTCTCATCACATCGGTACCGCCCAAATCGAGACGCGGATCTGGTTCAGTGTAACCTTCATCCTGAGCTTGTTGAACCACTTCCGCAAATTTCCGCTTGCCATCGTAATGATTGAATACAAAATTCAACGTACCACTAAGTACTGCCTCTATTTTATGAATTCTATCTCCACTTTGAATCAAATCATTTATAGTGCCTATTATTGGCAAACCAGCACCAACATTGGTTTCAAAAAGAAATTGCGCATTGAATTCTCTTGCAACCTCTTTTAATTTCTTATAGTTTTTATAGGCAGATGAAGCCGCAACTTTATTACAAGCCACAACTGAAATACTTTTTATCAGCAGCTGCTCATAAACAGACGCTACTAAGTCTGAAGCCGTAATATCAACAAAAACAGCATTGCGCAAATTCAATTCAATGGCCTTTCCAATAAATTGTTTCAAATCAGCCTTCTCCCCTGCTTCGAGTATTTGCTGCCATTTACTGAGGTCAATTCCTGATTCATCAACAACCATAGTTCTGCTGTTAATCATCCCTGTGAGTCTAACTTGCAAATGTAATTTCTCCTGCAACAATTGAATTTGTGTAGCCAATTGTGCGAGTAATTTTCCACCTACATTTCCTACGCCAGCAAGAAAAATATTAACCTGCTTATAGGTTGTTTCAAAAAAAGCTTCATGCAATACATTGATGGTCTTTCTCACATCAGCAGTATTGATAACCGCAGAAATATTTTTTTCGGAAGAGCCCTGAGCAATGGCTCTGATGTTGATACCATTTCTTCCCATCGCACTGAACATACTGCCACTCACACCGGAGTGACTTTTCATGTTTTCACCAACCACAGCCACAATTGAAAGCCCATTCTCCACTTTTAAAGGATCTACTTGTTGCAAAGCCATTTCGTTTGCAAAAGCGGCGTTAACTGCAGTAATGGCTTTGCTTTCAGCCGAAGCATCTATGGCAACAGAAATAGAATGTTCAGAAGAGCTTTGTGTTATGAGTATGACATTTATTTTTTCATTGCTCAATGCCTCAAACAATCTTTTAGAAAAACCAGGAATCCCAACCATGCCGCTACCTTCCAAAGTAATCAAACAAATATTGTTGATACTGGAAATACCAGTCACAATATGTTGTTGTACTAAATGAGCATATGCTTGTTGATTATTAGAAATAACTGTTCCAAAATCATCTGGCGCAAAAGTATTTTTAATCCATACAGGAATTCCCTTGCTCATTACAGGTTGAATCGTTGGTGGATAAATCACCTTGGCTCCAAAATGAGAAAGCTCCATAGCTTCCTGATAAGAAATTTGAGGAATTATTTTAGCGTTACTGCTTAATCTCGGATCAGCAGTCATCATTCCACTTACATCAGTCCAGATTTCCAAATTACTTGCATCAATTGCTGCAGCCATTATCGCAGCTGTATAATCTGAACCACCTCTTCCCAATGTAGTCATTACACCATTTGCATCAGCAGCTATAAAACCTGGTAAAATGAACAATGAGTTGTGATCACTTTCAAATTCGTCTTTAATTTTTTTATTGGTAATTTCAAAATCAACGGAGGCCGAACCATAAGAAGAATTCGTTTGTATCAACTTTCTGGAATCTTTCCAAACTGCTGGAACATTTCGTTGATTGAAAGCAGCAGCAATAATTTTTGATGATAATAGTTCACCATAACCACCTACTCTATCTTTAGTACGGGGTGTCAATTCTCCCAACATCATCAAACCATTGCAAAGATTTCTGATTTCTGTAAATGAAGTTTCTATAAAATGAATCAATTCAACATAAGCTTTGCTTACATGATTTTCATTGGCTTGTAAATATAGTGACTCCATGCAATCTCTATGTCTGCTTTCAATAAGTTCTATTTTTTTAAGATATTCTGGATTGCCTGAAGCAGCCAAAATAGCTGCATCAAGCAATAAATCTGTTACACCTCCTAAAGCAGAGACAACAACAATTGATTTTTCTTTTGTAATAGTATTTGAAACAATGGAAATAACTTTTTTTATATTTTCTGCGTTAGCCACCGAAGTGCCACCGAATTTTAATACTTGCATGTTTGGAAATTTATAAAAATAAAATGATACGATTAAAGCTGTTCTGATTTCAGCCGAAGCCCTTGGATTAATATAGTAATTTTCAACCCTGGCGGGTTGTCGTATTTGTTGTTGTCAATGTATAAATGTTTATGCGATACATATAGAGGACGTAAGATATATTGTTTCATTTGAAAAAACAATAGCGATTACATTAAAAATCAAAATAAATACTAAACTACTTTCAATTTTATTGAGATTTATTTAAAACAGAAAACTTGAATAAATAATTTTCAATTACATCATGTTTCATTTTTCTTTTTTTAATTAAATAGGTTTATATTACTATAGATATAGCTTAAACCAAAAATATGTTTTTGTGTTTTCATTACTGAAATTCGCTTAAAATCATAAACATCCAAATTCACCACACTCATGTACGGAATCATTAACAAATCTATTGAAGAGTTGGTAACTGAAAAATTCGGTGAAAACAAATGGAATGAAGTAAAAAAAGTGAGTGAAATTGATATTGACTTCTTTATCAGCAATGAACCTTACGACGATGCCATCACCTATGACCTTGCCATTGGCATTTCAAAAGTCATGAATATCAGCTTGGATGCTGTTTTATTTACATTTGGAGAATGGTGGATTCTTGATACTACGAAAAAGAAATATGGTGGATTACTAAAATCTGGAGGTGCCAGTTTAAAAGAATTTCTAGTTAATTTACCTCAGTTTCACAATCATATCATGTTGATGTATCCTAAGTTAACTCCCCCTGAATTTAAAGTCAGTGATATCAATGAAAACAATATTGTAGTTCATTATTTATCTAAGCGACCAGGGCTTCAGGAATTCGTAAGGGGATTGTTTTCCGGATTAGGAAAATTGTATAAAACAAATGTCAGAATTGAATTATTGCAAAGTAGGAATGAAGGTAGCGAGCATGAAGCTTTCAAAATCAGCTGGTAATTATGGCTAAAGAATTTTTGAATTTAAGTACAGAAGATTTTAATGATATTTTCCCATTTTATATTTTAATGGATGAGAAGCTGTGTATAACAGCAACAGGCGACTCTTTGAAAAAAATTGTTCCGGAATTACACAATACATTTTTTGAAGATTCATTCTCAATAAAAAGACCTTTTATTACTGACTTAAATTTTGAAGCGCTTATATCTTACAATAATCAACTCATCATTTTCGAATCAAAAGCCGTCGATCGAATTACATTTAGGTCACAACTAAAGTTCATTCCTGAAAAAAATCAAATTGTGTTATTGGCTTCTCCTTGGTTTGAAAATGTAAATGAACTTATAGCAACCGGATTACAATTCAAAGACTTTGCTGCACACAATCCCATTATCGATTTCCTACACATATTAAAAACACAAGATATTGCCAGTGAGGATATGAAGCAAGTTTTGCAAAAACTCAACAGGCAAAAATCAGAAATGCAAGTTGCCCAGCAGAAGTTGGAACAAATTACAATCGCTCTGGAAAATAGCAACAAAAGATATGAATATGTAAACAAAGCCACTTCAGAAGCGATTTGGGACTGGGATATATTATCAGGAAAAGTATACTATGGCGATGGCTTTGGGAAATTGTTTGGTTATGACACCAAGACTTTACATCAAAATTTCAACATATGGGAAAAGCGCATTCACCCTGATGATTTTGAAAGAGTCACCAATGATATTTCTAATTTCTTACAATCGGAAAGTACAAACTGGAATGATGATTATCGCTATTTAAAAAGTGATGGCAATTATGCTTATGTTTCAGATAAAGGCTTTATAATAAGAGATGAAGCCGGACATGCATTGAGAATGATTGGCTCGATGCAAGATATCACCAAACAAAAAGAAGAAGAGCTTTATCTGAAATTAATGGAGGCGGTAATTAAAAATACCAATGACAGTGTTGTGATCACAGAAATCAAAAATGATTATCCAATTGTGTATGTAAATAACGCATTCACAAAACTTTCAGGATATACATTTGAAGAAGTGAAAGGGAAAAACCCAAGAATTTTTCAGGGGCCAAAATCTAACGTTGAAGCGTTAAATAAATTAAGGGATTCATTAAAAAAATGGCAGACTTGTGAAGTAACCACAGTCAATTATAAAAAGAATGGAGAAGAATACTGGGTGCAATTTTCCATAAGTCCAATTTCCAATGAAAAAGGAGAATACACTCACTGGATTTCAATTGAAAGAGATGTTACTCAGGCAATAAAAACAAATGAAGAAATCATTAATCAGAAAAAATTCACAGAAGATATTCTTAATAACATCCCCACTGATATTGCTGTATTTGATCCAGACCATAATTATATTTTCGTCAATCAACATGCGATTAAAGACAAAAATATTCGCGACTGGATGATTAAGATCGGAAGAGCGTCGTGTAGGGAA
>CALCNY010000310.1 GCA_937897585.1 uncultured Chitinophagaceae bacterium
CGTATAAAAGGTTCAATAGTTTATAATGATATAGTTTATCTTATTGCAATTCAACAACAATTTCATTTTTTCGATTAAATACTTCATAAGGTGCATTATAGCCAAAAAAATAAAATCGATTAGAATACTTTATACCTTCAGCATCTAAAGCCGCTTTTAGATCCTGTTTATATTTTTCTATTTTAGTATCATTTGCCCAACCGCTAAAACTTATCGCAGCCATGGTTTTTGCTGGCTCTTCCTTAAATTCTATTCCAGATTGATTTGGTTTTGGAAGCATGTCCTTATTAAATTTCTTGGGAACCATAAACATCATAGTCATGGAATCTTCTAATGACATCGATACCGGGGAAGTCATAGCTATTTTTTCATTTCTTTCGTTATTTCCAAAAATATAACCGGCTAAAATAGAGAATCCTTTACTTGCAGCATTCTTAAATCCTTTTGTGGAAATTTTGACTGAGGTAAATAAAGTAGTTTCATAATTTCGAATTTCGAATCGCTTGTATTTTTTTTTGACGATGTAAGGGTATTTTTCAATATTTCTTTGTCCATTCATTAAATAAAATTGAAGAAATGTAATAGCAATTAGGATTATTACAAGTATTATTAATGCTGTTTTCATATTAATGTTTAGGATTTTTTTTATGACTGTTAAATCTCAATTCTGCAAAATACTTCTCACCTATCTAAATCAAACATAACACATTTTTAGAAATAGACGATATATGCCTTGGCTAAGCTTTGCGGGTTATTGGGTCTGCTTATGCTAAAAAATTACCAAATCCACTCATCATCAAATCCAAAATCACTCCCCTCTCACCAAAATCTTCCCACTCTTAATCAATCCTTTTTCTCCATGTATCGCAAACAAATAAATGCCGGAAGAAACTTTTGCACCGGAGGCATTATTACCGTCCCAAATAGCTCGGTATTGTCCGGCAGAAACAGAAATACCATCTGCGATTTTTCTAACCAATTGTCCCAATTCATTGTAAATAGCAATGCTTAGTTTTTGAGACTGCATTAGATTAAACTCAATATTCACCTGAGCAGATGAAGGATTGGGATATACATTTACATTGACTGAAGTAATTGGGCTGATAATACCAGGATTATTATGTGTAGTATCTGTATTGTCATTTGATTGATTGGTGCTATCGTAAACCAAACAGAATTGTCCAAAGGAAGTAATGCGATTTCCTGTGCTGTAGGTAAGGTTATACAAACCATTATTGATGCCGGCAGTTTTGATGTCTGCAGAATCTATTTCTGTTCCCCAGGTAGCACCATGGTCGATGGCATTTCGTTTAAACAATACAATATTATTGGCTGAGGTATTATTAGGCAACAGTTTCAGATTTTCAAAACGGATACTGTCTAGCATAGAAAATGAACTATTGGCGCCATAATTATTAATGATAAACCAGCTGCTATCGGGCGACAACGCTCTAGTGTCTGGCTTTGTATATGGAGGCACGCGCAATCTAAACCCAACGAGATCTCCATTTGGATAAGTACCGCTTTGTTTCATGAATAATTTCATTCCCAATCCTGAAAAATCTTTTTGTCCGCCAATATTTACATTGGAAAGCGTGTATGCATTACCGGGACCAACAGGCGTTTCGCTATTATAATTCATGTAACTGATATCAGGGATATTTAGTCTGTTTTTATCAATGAGTTCATAAGAAATACTGGAAGCTTCATCATACTGATTGAATTGGCAATATTTCAACAAACCGTTTTCAGTTAATGGATTATTTTGTACCAAATACATCTTCTCTCTGATTTCAGATTCAGACAATGCATAATTGTAAATTTTCACTTCATCAATTTCGCCTTTGTAATAACCGCCTTGGTTATGAATATCTCTGTTGATGAAAAATGGAGATTGAGACAAATTGATTACTGGCATATTACCAGAATTAACCTGCTGTTTGTTACCATTCAAATAAATATACACTCCGGTTGGCGTGTAAGTGAGCACTACAAAATTCCATTTCTGACTAACCGCGAGTAAAGAACTTGCATTACCATAACCAACGATATTGTCAGTATAACATAATTTCAAATTAGGTGTATATCCTTCAAATGCGAAACCAAGGCCAAAACCGTAAGGGCTGCCAGGATATGGATCATGTGATATGAGCTGTGCAAATGAATTTTGATTTCCGTCCGGTTTTATCCAGCAACTCAATGAAAAAGAATTGCTGTTAATTGATGCGGTACCAATTGAAACGGGCGTATTCTCCCCTTTCATCACTAAACTTTTTCCTGCGACAGAATCTACACGACAATTATCACTCACAAATGTGATCATGTTGTTCACCGTTTTTGAATGTGTATGTCCAAGCGCATCCGTTACTTGAAGTGTTACCGAATAACTGCCTATAGTGTTATATAATACCTTTGGAGATTTAGAAGCAACGTCACTTACATAACTCGCACCTGGGAAAGTCCAATGCCAAGTGGCACCAGCATAATTCAACACAGAATAATCAAAGAAATTAACCGTATCTCCACTGCAGAAAATGGCGTTTTTATCAGCCATAGGTTGTGCATCAGGCATTACCGCTGCGTCAATTGGGGTTTCCCAAATGCCACGGGTTGTTGCCAGTCTTAATTTATTGTCGCGAAAAAAGATGCAGGCACCTCCACCCCAAACTTGAAGATTTTTCGGAAGTCCATTTGTAAATAAAGACCAATCGGGCATGCTGTTGTCTCTATAATAAACTTCACAAGGAACCAATTGAGTTACGGCAAACATCAAACCATTATTTCCATGGTATAAAATATAAGAGACTTCTTTATTGAATAATGTATTTCCGGTGATGTTTGTCCATGTAGCCCCGCCATCCACAGTTTTAAAAACTTTATTAAATGCATTAGCTGTTCTCATGCAAAACAAAACTTCATTAGCGTTTGCATGGCTAATAGAAATATCTGAATTGTAATAAGCATAGTTAACACCGGAAGGTAAATTCAACTGAGTCCAGGTTTGTCCGCCATCAATCGTTTTTTGAATACCATTGGATTGCGTGCAAACATAAATCACATTAGGGTCGCTTCTTGAAATATCAAAACGCCAGACTTTGCTTCCAAAATCTTTTAAAGAAATATAACTGGCGCCACTGTTTGTAGATTTCCAGAAACTATTTCCATCCCCTAAATAATAAATGAAACTATATCTGGAATCTTGTACTATTCTACTTACAAACAAACCATAATAATCATCTTGTGGCCATTTTGAATTTTGCAAAGCCGCATAATGAAGAGGATCAGAGATTTGAGCGGGCACATCATAAACTCCTAAATCTCTAAAACCGATTGTGTTTTCTTCACCTTTGAAAACATGTCCGGTAGCATCCTCCCCGCCACCTAAATAAATTGATTTGCCGAGACCGTAATTTTCATTCATAACAGCATCTCCATTATGATAGCGACCGCCTACTATAATATCATTTCTCCATCCTTGACCAAATCCCCAGAACAAAGAAGCTGAAAGTCCATTATCAACCACAGTTGCATCATTGGTAAAAAAATCTATGGAATGAACAACGCCGCCATCATCAGCGAGATAGGTATCGTTGCCTATAACTTGCATCATCTGAATATCAGGATGTATTTTATATCCGAAGTTGCCAATATAACCGCCAATTGGGGAAAAGTTCAACCCGCCATCTGTAGATTTAAATGTAGACGTGGTACCTACAATTACATGATTGGCATTGGATGAAGACACTGCTATTTCCAAATCGTAATAACCTTGTCCACTAGACATACCCAATCCCACATTAGTGTTAGACCCTCCAAAATCTTGGGAATAAGAGCGTACTTGTACATTCCAGCTTGTACCAGAGTTGGTGCTTCTGATTAAAATCGGACAAGCTGTATCTTTTTGCAAATTGATACAATACACATAATTCGGGTTGGCAGGAGATACCGCCAATCTTGCGCCATCGGTAGTGGCAAGGTTCACACCATCATTTATTGTAGATGAAATAAAACTATTGCCTCCGTCATTAGAAGTATAAAGCAGCAATGCATTATCAGTACTTCTTCCGCCAACCGCATAAAGAGTATTAGACTGACCAGGCTTTTGTACAATGTCCCATAAATTATTATTAGAAATAGTGCCAGAAGACAAAGTCCATGAAGTTCCCGAATTATCAGAATAATAAACACCAGTAACAGAAGCGACCAACAATCTTCCTGTATTAGGATTGATGACCATTCTGTTGATTTCTCCGTATGTATAATTATTAATTCTTGTGTATGATGTTCCACCGTTTGTCGTTAGAAACAATCCTGCTTCATTGTAATAATAAAACTTATTGGCATTAACAGGATCTGCGACTATTGCAGTAATTGTGTTTAATGAAGACACATCATTATTTACACTTACCCACGTTTGTCCTTTATTGATTGATTTAAACAATACCCCCGTTTCTGCTCCTGCTAATACCATATTCGGATTTGCGGGCGTTACCGCCAATGCCGTAATGTTGCATTGTGTATTGGTTTTATCTGAAGCACCGGAACGAAAAGTTTGAGAAGGACCAACCAGCGTCCAAGCACCTGCGTTATTTATTCTGTTTTGTGATTGATTTTGAAAAAGGCGATTATAGTAATTATTGTCGATTTCAATGCTACCGTCATTTTTAATAAACGGGAACATTTTTATTTTCCAACGTACATAGGCAGTCAGATAAGGATCTTCTTCAAATTCATCTGGTTCAGCCTTCGATTTATTTTCATTTTTTTTACACACACTGATTAATGAATCTATGTAAAATACATTCGGATGGCTCCAATCTGTTGATGTATACCAAGTAGGTTGCTCGATGCTTGCAGGTAAATGAAAAATATTTTCTTGAGCTGATAAATGATTACTTATTGAAATTTGTAGGAGTAACAACAAGAGTAACTGTTTTATGATAAGCTTCATTATTATATTTTGAATTAGAGATAAAAGATGCTAGTAACGAAAATATTAAATAAAGTGCATAATTGAATTGGTGTGTAGGAAACAAATTTTTAGGAAAATATAAATTCGTGAATTTGTGGTTAAAAAAATATTCGTTTTCCACCCACCGTTGAAACGGTGGGCTAAAATGAACATAACGTAAATCTTGGCTATATTAAAAATAATAATTCGTAAATTCGTGGCTAAACAAAATGTATACTTCAGTCGGAGACTGAAAGCTCTGATAGACTCCGGTCAGGGAGAACGGCGCCAGTATCAAGTATCTAGTATCCACGCTATTAAGCATCCACCTGTTCCAAAATCTCATCCATCCTAATCCCCATCTGCGATTCATCATAAATGCATTCGCCATTTACAATTAATAATACTTGCGGTGATTCGTGATGCACTTCAAATTTTGATGCAATTTGATTGGAGATTTCGCGATAGCTAAGCAAATCGAGATAATAGAAATCAATATATTCTGGGGCAATTGATTTTTCGAGACGAGATTTCACCACCATACTGATAGAACATCGAGTACTGTGTTTGAAAATCAACTGAGGTTTTTGAGAAGATAAAATAGCAATATTTTCCAGCTGTTCTGTGCTGGTTAGAGGCAACCAATTCATGTCAATGTTTTAAATTATTATCTGTAAAGCGCCTGTTGTGCAGGACAACCATATCTTCTGCTTGAACCGCAAGAGCTAAGTGCAGCAGTAATTAATGACAGTAATAATAGGGACAAAACTAGCTTTTTCATAATGTTTGATTAGATTACGATGACAAATATAGTCAATCTGAGTAAAAACGAAGTTTTGGAAGATTTATTATGATTGAGGTTTAGGGAATTGGGGATTAGGGGATTGGGAATTGGGAGGCCAACTAATTCCTAACTACTAATTCCAAATTACTAATAAGGAATGACTAAATTGCATCATATTTTAAAAACTTCATCATTTCAATACCAAATCCAACATGCTTGATTTAATTCGCCCAATTGCCTTTATTGATTTAGAAACTACAGGAGTCAACTTATCTTCAGACAGAATTGTAGAAATCGCCATTGTAAAAATAATGCCCGACCAAACTCGTGTGGTTAAAAGAAAACTCATCAACCCTGAAATGATGATCCCCAATCAATCAAGCGATATTCATGGTATCACTGATGAGATGGTGAAAGACGCTCCTACTTTCAAACAAGCGGGAAATGAAATCAAACAGTTTTTAGACAATTGTGATTTAGGTGGATACAACAGCAATCGTTTTGATATTCCGATGCTGATGGAAGAATTTCTTCGTGCAGGCATGGACGTTGATTTGAGTACCAGAAGAATGGTGGATGTGCAGCATATTTTTTACACTATGGAACCGCGCACCCTTTCTGCTGCTTATAAATTTTATTGTCAGAAAGAGTTGGAAAATGCACACAGCGCAGAAGTGGATGTAAATGCCACGATTGACGTTTTGCTTTCTCAAATAACTAGATATGAAAAACTAGGCAATTCAGTAGATTCGATTTTATCAACCATCGGTGAAGAAAAAATCGTAGATTATGCCAGAAGATTTCTGTTTGATGACAAAGGTGTTGAGGTTTTTAATTTCGGCAAATACAAAGGAAAATCTGTAAGAGATGTGTTGAAAAGCGAGCCACAATATTACGATTGGATGATGAAAGGCGATTTCCCGTTGCATACTAAGCAGAAACTAACAGAAATCCTTAATCGCTCATTTTTGAAAAACAATTAATTCTTTGTTTTAAAATTTATAATTTAGCAAACTATAAATAATACCCGGATTTGGAGAAAATTGTTATCATACCAACCTATAATGAAAAAGAGAACATTGAAGCAATCATAGCTGCTGTGATTGGACTCCATGCAAATTTCCATATTTTAATCATTGATGACGGCTCTCCTGATGGCACGGCCAACATAGTAAGATCTTTAATCCATCAATATCCTGGGCAAATTTTTCTTGAAGAAAGAAAAGGCAAATTGGGTTTAGGCACTGCTTATATTCATGGTTTCAAATGGTGTTTAGCGAACGGCTATCAATACATTTTTGAGATGGACGCCGACTTTTCTCACAATCCAAAAGATTTAATTCGATTACATGAAGCTTGTGTAAATGGCGCTGGAGTTGCAGTAGGTTCAAGATATGTAAAAGGTGGGGCACTTGAAAACTGGCCAACAGACAGAATCGCTTTATCAAAGGGCGCATCATTTTATACTCGCATGATTACTTTCATGCCGGTAATGGATCCAACTGCAGGCTTTGTATGCTACAGAAGAGAAGTACTAGAAGCCATCAACCTCAATAACATACAATTCATCGGCTATGCGTTTCAGATAGAAATGAAATTCACCGCATGGAAACTGGGTTTCAAAATCGCAGAAGTTCCCATAACATTCATCGACCGCAAATTAGGCAACAGCAAAATGCATAAGGGTATTATCAAAGAAGGTATTTTGGGAGTATTGCAATTGAAGTGGAACAGCCTAAAAAGTAATTATTTTACAAAAATGAGAACTCCTTTTTAAACGGTTTAAAAGGTTTAAACGGTTCAAAAAGTTCAAAAAGTTTGGACACTCCACAAATAACGCCAAATGCCAAACACCAAACAAAAAACCTTTTGAACTAATTGAACTTTTCAAACCTATTGAACATCATTGTACTTTCCCAAACGCCGGATGATACTGCTGCAATGTTTTCCTCAAATAATCTCTGTCTAAGTGCGTATAAATTTCTGTAGTGGTGATGCTTTCATGTCCTAACATTTCTTGTACGGCTCTTAAATCAGCACCGCCTTCCACTAGATGAGTGGCGAATGAATGTCGGAAAGTATGGGGCGATACATTTTTATTAATACCAGCTTTTTTTACAAGTTCTTTTAGAATAAGAAATATCATTACACGAGTAAGCCCCTTCCCTCGCCTGTTTAAGAAAAGAAAATCTTCCTGTCCGTTTACAATATTCATTTGATTGCGAATGCTGTTTCTGTAGATATTGATATACTTTATAGCATCAGCGCCAATGGGCACTAGTCGCTGCTTGTCACCTTTACCAATTACTTTAATGAAACCCACATCCAAATACAGACAACTAATTTTAAGATTAACGACCTCGCTTACACGAAGTCCGCAACTATACATGGTTTCAAAAATCGCTTTATTTCTTCCACCTTCCGGAACGCTTACATCTATTGCCGAAATGATACTTTCAATTTCTTCAAACGACAAAGTATCAGGCAATAATCGTTTTAACTTTGGGGCTTCGAGCAAAACCGTAGGATCTTTTTCAGAGATCTGTTCGAGTAAACAATATTTATAAAAACTTCTTAACCCGGAAATGATTCTTGCCTGCGAACTTGCCGTCATGCCCAATTCATGTATCCATTTTAAAAAATGCTCCAAATCTTTTAGCTCAATATCTGAAGGCTTTTTTTTGATTTCATTAACCAGTAAATAAGCAGTTAATTTATCAATATCATGCAGGTAGGCTTCAACAGAATTTGCTGAAAGCGACTTCTCCAGTTGCAACCAGGCTTTAAATCCTTTTTTATAACCTTCCCACATATTTTTAGTTGTTTTTTTGCTGAATGCGTTTACAATTTAATTAAACATTATTTTCGCAACGCAATTATTTATTATCAACCATTAAGTTTTTATGCTCGCAGTCAATTTCAGGTCTTTTAAACGCAAGTTATCTATTCATAGAAAAGCTTTCCGCAAGTTTCTGAATCAAACAGAAAAAACGCCTCCAAGAAATGTAGATAAAATAACTCCCGAAATTGAAAAGGAGGTTTGGAAAGATGTCGATTGTCTTACATGCGCCAATTGTTGTAAAAAAATGACGCCAACTTTTACCAATCAAGATTTAAAAAGAATCTCGGCTCATTTCAACCAAACTCCTGATGAATTTAAAAAACAATGGCTAAAGAAAGATAGCAATAAGGATTTAGTCAACAAGACTCAACCTTGTCAGTTTTTGAATTTGAAAGACAACAAATGTTCTATATATGCAATACGCCCAGTTGATTGTTCGGGCTTTCCTCACCTTTCAAAAAAGAAATGGAAGTTATATGCGCATGTTCACAAGCAAAATATAGATTACTGCCCTGCGACATTTAAAATGGTGGAGAAGATGGTGGAGAGATTCGGCCCCCTTTAATCCCCCGAAGGGGGAATTGATTATGTTTTGCACTTTGCCATTTTAATTGAATTATTTTATTTGAATTCGAAAAATCTCATTATTACGAGCTCCCTCTCCTTTGGAGAGGGCTGGGGAGAGGCTTTAGAGAAATACATCCTCAATCAAAAAGAATTTCAATTCCGGCTCTAACGTGATAGATAAAATATCAAATTGAATTCGCTTCCATTTTGGGTATAGAAATAAAAATTCCTCAGCAGCACTAGTAAGGTATTTGAATTTGCTGACGGTTACTTCTTCTTCAGGATAACCATATTTATTTGATGTCTTTGTTTTGACTTCTACAATATGCAGCAAATTGTTTTTGCATAAAATCAAATCGATTTCCCAATGACCTTTGCGCCAGTTTCTGTGCAGGATTTCATAACCCTTAGCAGCGAAATAATCAACAGCCAACTCCTCTCCTTGTTTACCTATGTCGTTATGTTTTGCCATAATCAAAACTAATAAACATCAATATTCACACCATGAGGATAAAAGCATTTTGAAAGAATGAAAAAACATGTGGTTAATTACCTATTTTTGCCGCAAATACATTAATAATGAATTCTAATAAAAAATACATAATCATCGGAACGGCTTTAATTTTATTTGCAGCAATTTTAAAAGTGGCTACATTTCCGTTTAGCATCAATCCTATTATTGCCATTTCTTTGTTCAGTGGCGTTGTGATTAAAGACAGAAAATTAGCATTTTTAATGCCACTAATGGCGATGTTTGTTTCTGATTTGATGTTGGAAGTATTCAATATCGCTCCTGGATTTTATGGATATGGTCAGATTGGCAATTACGCTTCATTATTGCTAGTTACCGTTTTAGGGTTTTCTATGAAAAAGATTTCTCCTTTGCGTGTTGCAGGATATTCTGTTGCATCTTCTTTATTATTCTTCTTTTTAAGCAATACCAATTGCTTTTTCTTCGATAGTTTCAATACCTACGGAACAGGATTTCAAGGTTGGGCAACTTGTCTAGCTGCTGGAATTCCTTTTGTAAAATACGGCTTGGCTGTTGATCTTGGCTTCAGTGTATTGCTTTTCGGGACTTACACTTTGGCGAATAAGTTTTATTTCGAGAAAGCAGCAGCTTAGGAAAGGTTAAATAAGTTTAAAAGGTTAAATAGGTTCAAAAGGTTATTGTCTTCTGAATAACATTTTGAACTCATTGAACAAATTGAACCTATTGAACGATTTTTCTAAAACTAAATAGACGCATTTTCATAACCATAGTCGATTGAAAGTTGTCGTCCGTCTGCGGCTGAAGTTGCCAATTCATCACATCTATTGTTGAAAGGATTTTCAGCATGACCTTTTACCCAATGTAATTTTATGTTGTAGTCTTTTGAAAGACGATGGTATTCTTTCCATAAATCAGGATTTTTCTTGCCTCCTTTGAAGTTTGTTTTTATCCAAGTAGTGAGCCAGCCTTTTTCTATGGCATTTACTACATATTGACTATCAGAGTAAATTTTAACTGGAATTTCTGTAGTATTCAAAGCCTTAATACCTTCTATTACCGCCATCAATTCCATTCGGTTATTGGTCGTCATTCTAAATCCATGAGACAATTCTTTGCGATGTTGCCCATACATTAGAATTACGCCGTAGCCGCCAGGGCCGGGATTGCCTCGGGATGAGCCGTCGGTGTAGATTGTTATATGAGATTTTGTAGACAATTGAAATGTTTGTGGTTTGTTAGCCCCCTAAATCCCCCAAAGGGGGAAGTTGTTTGGCGTTGTTTATACTAATTACCAAATTGACTAATCACCAAATTATCAAATTGATTTTACACTTGAAACACCCCCACCTTCATCTCTTCAATAACCGGATTGTGATTAGCAGCTTCGATACCTTTGGCAATAACCAATCTGGTTTCTTTAGGATCGATAATAGCGTCTACCCATAACCGTGCGGCAGCATATTCGGGTTTTGTTTGTCGAGTATAATTGTCAGTTATTCTATTTAGCAATTCTGTTTCTTGTTCAGGTGTAACCACTTCGCCTTTAGCTTTCATAGCGGCTACTTGTATCTGTAACATTGTCTTAGCAGCTTGTTCTCCACCCATCACTGCAATTTTAGCCGAAGGCCAAGCATAGATAAATCTTGGATCATAAGCTTTTCCGCACATGGCGTAGTTACCTGCTCCATAAGAGTTTCCAACAATGATAGTAATTTTTGGAACCACACTATTTGCTACTGCATTTACTAATTTGGCGCCATCTTTAATAATACCTGAATGTTCGCTTCTGCTGCCCACCATAAATCCAGTTACATCTTGTAAGAAAACTAATGGTATTTTTTTCTGGTTACAATTTAATATAAAACGTGCTGCCTTATCTGCACTATCATTATATATAACACCTCCCAATTGCATTTCGCCTTTTTTGCTTTTTACAATAGTACGTTGATTGGCGACAATACCCACAGCCCAACCTTCAATGCGCGCATAACCGCAAACGATAGTCTTTCCATAATCTTGTTTGAATTCATCAAAGCTATCTTCATCAACAATACATTCAATCAAATCAACCATGTTGTATGGCTTTGTATTTCCTTCACTGAGAATACCATAGATTTCTCCATTATTGCTTTTTGGTGATTTGGCCTCCACTCTGTTAAAATTCGCAGTCGCAGAAGGCCCAAGCTTTTCCATGATCCTTTTCACTTGATCCAAACATTCATGTTCAGTTTTGAATTTGTAATCCGCAATACCAGATATTTCGGTATGTGTTACTGCTCCACCCAAAGTCTCCAAATCAATGTCTTCTCCTATTGCAGCTTTTACTAAATAAGGTCCGGCTAAAAATATAGAACCTGCATTTTCTACCATTAAAGTTTCATCACTCATGATGGGGAGGTAAGCGCCGCCTGCAACACAAGCACCCATAACAGCAGCAATCTGCGTAATACCCATTGCACTCATTTTTGCATTGTTTCTAAACATGCGACCAAAATGTTCTTTATCAGGAAAAATTTCGTCCTGCATAGGAAGATACACTCCAGCACTATCCACCAAATAAATAACAGGCAATTTATTTTCCATGGCAATTTCCTGCATTCTTAAATTCTTCTTTCCTGTAATCGGAAACCACGCTCCAGCTTTTACCGTTTGATCATTGGCAACTATCACACATTGTTTGCCACTTACATAACCTATTCCGCTAACAGTTCCTCCTGCAGGACAACCGCCATGCTCATGATACATATCATAACCTGCAAAAGCGCCGATTTCAATAAATGGAGTATCCTCATCTAGCAAATAGCTGATGCGTTCTCTTGCAGTCAGTTTGTTTCTTTCTTTTTGTTTTTGAGCCGCTTTTTTGCCGCCGCCTTCAGCAATTTTCTCTAATTTCTGACGAACACCACTCCAAGCCATTTTTAGCGCATCCTCATTTTTATTGAAATCGATATTCATAATTGAGCATTTAGATTATTCAACAGTTCGCAATTTATATTAAAATAGTATGACTAAAATCAATTTTCTTATTCTAGTCACCCTTGATATTTTTGATTAGATTTATATCCAATAAGCTTCACCACTTTTACCCATCAAAAATCAAGAACTCAGTTAGTTAATAATTATATTAATGTCATTTAAAAAAACATGGAAAAAATTAGGTCCAGGATTAATAACTGGATCAAGTGATGATGATCCATCTGGTATCGCAACCTACTCTCAAGCAGGTGCACAATTTGGATTGGCTACATTATGGACAGCGTTGTTTACTTTTCCATTGATGGCTTCTATACAAGAAATGTGTGCCAGAATCGGAATCGTTTCCTCTATGGGATTAACAGGAACAATCAAAAGACACTATTCAAAAAAAATGCTTTATCTCATTCTTGTTTTCAGCACACCAGCAATCATACTTAACATTGGTGCAGATATAGCTGGAATGGGCGCAGTTGGCAATTTGTTATTCCCGAAAATCAATTCAGTTTTTTTTAGTGTGCTATTCACAATTATACTTATCATTTGCATTGTTTATTTCCCCTACAAAAAAATTGCTTCTTTTTTAAAATACCTGTGTATTGTGTTGTTGGTTTATTTGATTGTTCCTTTTTTATATAAACAGGATTTCGGGTATATTTTAAAATCCGCGATTATGCCACACATTAGTTTCAACAAAGAATTCTTAAGTATTCTTGTTGGTTTGCTTGGCACTACCATTTCGCCGTATTTATTTTTCTGGCAAGCGAATATGGAAGCAGAAGAAGTGAAACAGCAGAAAAAAATTATCATCAATAAAAAACTGATGAACGAAGTAAAATATGATGTTGATTTCGGTATGTTTTTTTCAAATGTGGTGATGTTCTTTATTATTTTAACTGCGGGGACTGTTTTATACAACAGCAACATGCACAATATCATCACCGTGGAAGATGCTGCAAAAGCATTAGAGCCACTTGCCGGCAAAGCTGCTTATTTACTTTTTTCTACAGGCATAATAGGCACTGGGTTTCTTGCGATTCCTGTACTAAGTGGATCGTTGTCTTATATGTATTGCGAGACCTTTGGATGGGTAGATGGATTGGATAAAAAATACTACGAAGCGAAAGCATTTTATATTATCATTGCCATTTCATTGTTGCTAGGTCTGGCAGTAAATTATTTGGGCTTTAGTCCAATAAAAGCTTTGTTATACGCAGCTATTCTGTATGGACTGACAGCACCAATTTTGATTGCAGTTATTTTGCATATTTGCAACAACAAGTTAGTCATGGGTGAATTTACCAATTCTCGAAAATCAAACATACTTGGCATTATAACTTTTTTGGTAATGACAATTGCCTCTGCACTGCTACTCTATTTTATCTTTATTGCAGCTTAATGAATGCTGGCATCAATAATCAACTTTAGAAAAAATTATTACCATAAATAAGTTTTATTGAAAAAATATCACTTTTCAATAAATAATAGGCTGCTTTTTATAAAAAATGGGCATCTTATTAGATTGCATTCCTTTACAGTAGAACCTTGAATTTTCCGAAAAATAGTATTACCCAAAAAATGATTCTAAAAAACAATTAGTTTTTGGTTTTTAGTACTAAAAAATCAATAAATTTGACGATTCTCAAAAAATAAAAAGGAATTAATTCAGGTCGATTTCAACAATTGAAAATCATCGACTTTGGAAAAACATTGATTATTTTAAAAAACGTAAAAGAAAAAAACAGAATGAAAAAATTTTACACGGTCACCATTTCTATGATTTTATTAATGGTAACATCAGTTTCAATTTTCGCTCAACAAAAAAACTATTGGGCTGCTCACAATGGCAGTTTAGATTTCCCAAAAGACAAGGGTGTTGCGAGATTATCATTCCCAAAAACATTTAAAGTTTTTGATTTGAATGTTGCTTCTCTAAGACAAGACCTTTTTACTGTTGTAGACAATTCTCAAAGACATTCAACAGTTATTTCTCTTCCAAATGCAGATGGACAAATGGAACAATTTGAAGTATTTGAAGCTTCGAATTTCGAGCCTGCACTTCAAGCTCGCTTTCCTGAAATCAGAGCATTTTCTGGAAAAGGAATCACCGACAAATATGCTACTTTGAAATTGAGTATTTCTCCACAAGGGATACAAACAATGGTTTTCAGAACTGAAAAGCCGAATGAGTTTATAGAGCCATATTCACAAGACCACACTTCATATGCAGTATTTGTTTCTCAAAGAACTAAAGGTTTATTGTCATGGACTTGCAGTACTGAAGAACAACATTTCACCAATGAATTGAATGCTCAAGTAATGAGAGCCAACAATACATCACGTTCAACTGGTGATTTGAAAACAATGCGTTTGGCACAATCTTGCAACGCAGAATATTCAAATTATTTCGGAGCTACTAGCGCTGCTCAAGTTGGATTAGTTTTAGCAGCATTTAATGCCACTTTAACTCGTTGCAATGGTTGTTATGAAAAAGACCTTGCTGTTCATTTAAACTTAATTGCAAACACAACAAGTGTTATTTATTATGTTGCGGGAACAGATCCTTACACTACCTTAAATAGCTGGAATGGCCAATTACAATCTACACTTACTTCTGTAATCGGAGAAGCCAACTACGACATAGGTCATATGTTTGGTGCATCTGGCGGTGGTGGTAATGCTGGCTGTATCGGTTGTATTTGTGTAAACAATCAAAAAGGAAGTGGAATCACTTCTCCTGCAGACGGTATTCCTCAAGGAGATAATTTTGATATCGACTACGTAGTTCATGAAGTTGGCCATCAGATGGGCGGAAATCATACTTTCTCTATGAACTTGGAAGGAACTGGCGTAAATAAAGAAATTGGTTCTGGAATCACCATCATGGGTTATGCAGGTATTACCGCACAAGACGTTGCGCCTCACTCAATTGATATTTATCATGAAGCTACAATTGCTCAGATTCAATCAAACCTTACTACAAAAACTTGTCCTATTACAACTAGCTTAGCTGGCAACAATACAACACCAGTTGTAGCTCCAGTTGGCAACTATATCATTCCAAAAAGCACTCCATTCGCTTTAACCGGTTCTGCTACAGATGCTGATGGAGATCCTATCACATACTGCTGGGAACAAGATGACAACTCTACAGTTTCTGGAGCTAATTCAGTTGCTAGTGCTACAAAAGCAAGTGGACCTAACTGGTTATCTTTTTCACCTACATCTTCTCCAACACGTATTTGTCCTAAACTAGATAGAATTCTTGCTGGACAATTATTTACCGGCCCAATCACTGGTGGTGATGCTGGTACAAACATCGAATATTTAAGTTCAGTAGCAAGAACATTGAAATTCAGATTGACAGTAAGAGACAATTGTCCTTATAGCTCAACTGCACCAATCAAAGTTGGACAAACTGCATATACAGATATGACTGTAACTGTAAATGGAACTGCTGGACCATTCGCAGTTACTGTTCCAAATGCAACAGGTATTTCATGGCAAGCAGGAACTCCTCAAACAGTAACCTGGTCGGTTAATGGTTCAGATCAAGCACCTGTTAGTTGTGCTAATGTAAAGATTTCTCTTTCTACCGATGGCGGCTATACATGGCCGGTAGTAATAGTTGACAATACTCCAAATGACGGAACAGAAACGATCACCGTTCCAAACAATGTAACAACAACTGCACGTATTAAAGTTGAAGCAGTTGGAAACATTTTCTTTGATATCAACAATGCTAATTTTGCGATCACTGCTCCTGCTACTGGATTCACATTCTCACCATCAGCTGGTGCGAATATCGCATGTGGAACAACTGCAAGTGCTACTGCAAGTTTAGCTACTACCACAAGTGGTGGCTTCTCTACTCCTATCAATTTAACCGCTAGTGGAAATCCAGCTGGAACAACTGTAACTTTTGGAACCAGTCCATTAACACCAGGTAACACAACAACAGTTGTATTAGACAATACAGCATCACTTACTCCAGGCACTTATAATGTAACTGTTACAGGTACAGCAGGAGCTATTTCTCAAACTAGTACTATTGCATTTGTTGTTGCATCTTCTGCACCTCCAACTGTAACTGCTCAACCTTCAAATGTAAGTTCATGTGTTGGAACAAGCGCAACTTTCACTACAGCATCTTCTACTGTAGGCGTTAGTTATCAATGGCAAGTAAGCACAAACGGTGGAACTACTTGGACTAATATTGCAGGAGAAACTTCAAGTACTTATACTATTGCTTCTGTAGCATTAACTGCCAATAATAATCAATACAGAGCTGTTATTACAACACAATGTGGTTTAATCAATACAAATGCTGCAACTTTATCAGTAAACGTTGCAACTGCTATAACCTCTCAACCTTCAAACGTTACATTGTGTGCTGGCAATAACGCTACTTTCAATTCAACTGCAACTGGAAATGGTGTAACATATCAATGGCAAGTAAGCACTGATGCAGGAACTACATGGACTAATATTTCTGGCGCAACAAACGCTAGTTATGTAATCAATTCAGTTACTACTGCTATCAATGGAAACAAATACAGAGTAATTGCCACTGTAACTACAGGCGGATGTCCAGGTTCATTAAATTCTAATGACGCGACAATAACAGTAAACGCTACTCCTACAGTTAATTCAACAGCAAGTACTACTTCTATTTGTTCAGGAACTCCAGTAACTTTAACAGCAACAGGTGCTGATACTTATAGCTGGACTCCAGGAAATGCTAGTGGAGCAACAATAACAGTAAATCCTACTGTAAGTGCTGCAAATCCAGGTGTTTCATTGGTGAATACTTATACAGTAACTGGTACATTAACCAATGGTTGTGCAAGCACATCAACAGTAAGCGTAACTGCAAATCCTCTTCCGGTTGTAACATTAGCAGCAACTCCTGCCAACGTAGCATTATTACCAGGTAGAACAGTAACATTACAAGCAACTGTTACACCAAGTACTGGATTCGTTTTCATCTGGAGAAAAGATGGCGTAATCATTCCTAACACTTCTAACACACTTGTTGTAGATGTACTTCATATTGGTTCGTATACTGTTGAAGCTGCAGATGCAAGCGGATATTGCAACAGAACTTCAAATGAAATTGTAGTAAGAGATTCTGCAACTTCTACAATGTTCATCTATCCAAATCCAAACAACGGAAACTTTATTGTTTCTTTCTATCACATACAGTTAAACAACAACAGTGTATTGTCGAACAAAAATATACTTACAATATTTGATAGCAAAGGTGCAAGAGTATTCGAAAAATCATACAGTATGATTCAAGGATATAATCTCCTTAATGTAGATCTTAAAAATGCTTCTTCAGGCGTTTATTTTGCTGTATTAAGAGATGATAATGGCAACCAGCTTGGTGCTGGCAAAGTAGTCGTTAAACCTTAATATTATAAAATCATATAAAAAAACTCTCCATAATTAGTGGAGAGTTTTTTTATATCCATTAATTTGTACTAATTAAAAAATTGAGTTCATTATTAAATTATCTTACCCCAATTATTATGATGGAAGAAAACTTATTACAAGGCGTTAAAGTCGTTGCTTTTGATGCAGATGATACACTTTGGTTAAACGAACCCTATTTCGAACAAATTGAAAAAAAGTTTTGTGGCTTATTGGAAGATTATGCAACACATCATTCTATTTCGCAAGAGTTGTTTAAAACCGAAATAAAAAACCTGCCACTTTATGGTTACGGTGTAAAGGGTTATACATTAAGCATGATAGAAACAGCTATAGCAATATCAGGTAATACTTTACCCATTGCTGTAATTGAAAAAACATTAGCTTTTGGTAAAGAACTTCTTAATAAACCAGTTGAAGTATTTGAAGGAATAGAAACAGTATTGCAAGTATTGAAAAGCAAATACAGATTGGTTATGGCTACAAAAGGTGACTTATTAGATCAAGAAGGGAAATTAACCCGTTCTGGATTAGAAAACTATTTCCATCATATTGAAGTAATGAGCGAGAAAAAAGATACAGAATACTTAAAGTTGCTAAAACATTTAGACATAAAAGCAGAAGAATTTTTGATGGTGGGTAATTCTTTAAAGTCTGATATATTGCCTGTTTTGGAATTAGGTGGTCACGCGATACATATCCCCTTTCATACTACATGGGCACATGAAAAAATAGACTACAAAATTGAACACAAAAACTTCAGACAGTTTGAGAAAATTTCAGACATACTGAACATTCTTTAGTTCATTCGTTTGCATGATTAGCTTTATCTTCTTTTCGAAGCACTTGATCCCATGCGAAATTACCTCCGCCAACAAATAAAAAGAACAACAACAACACCAATATTACAATGCTTAGTGCCAAGTTTGACTCACCTTCAAACGCGCCATGTTTTGAATTCACAAAAACTATTGCTCCTATCATAATCGGAATCTGAATAATAGTCATGAGACGGGTATACATTCCAATAACTATAAAAAAACCACACAAAATATTAAGCCAAGGTATTACGGTTTGAAGCCAGAAATATTCACGGAGGACTAGTGAGTCAGTGATTACTTTTCTGATTTCAGATTTGTCTTGAATAAACTGAATTCCTTTTAGAAAAAGCGAAAGTCCCAGAATAACCCTAAATACAACTACCCATTTTAATTGAGTCAACTTGCTGATATTAAATACCATTCCTGATTTGATTTTCATAGTGTTTCATTTCATTGAAAGTAATTATCAAACGCTGATTATTCCATGACAAGAATCACCGATTGCATTAATTGAAATAAGATGTAAAAAATCAATGTAAACAAGAGAATTAATTTATCTTTAAAAACTAAATCACTAACCCAAAAACTAATGATTGGCAGAATAGTTTGCTGTTTGTTTTTTCTTTTCACTTCGTTTGCTTTGCATGCACAGGTAAATGTTCAATCTATTCCTATCCGCATTGCAAACGGCACAAGCATTAGTATTGCAGGTAATTTACAATCCAATCAAAACATTTCCGGAAATGGCAAAATAGTATTAATAGGCAATTCGGCTCAGAATATTGATTTATCTGGAAATGCTATTTCAAATTTAGAAATCAATAACAACAGTGGTGCGAATCTATTATCAAGCATTAAGATTGACTCCAATTTGCAATTCTCAAATGGAAAAATAAACATCAACAATAATGATATTGTTATTTCTGAAACAGCAAACATTACTGGTGGAGACGAATTCAAATACATAACAACTAATGGTAGCG
>CALCNY010000311.1 GCA_937897585.1 uncultured Chitinophagaceae bacterium
ATCACGCAAACAACCAGGTAAATACAGTTATGCCAGTTATGGAGCAGGACATATTTCTCACATCCTGGGAGAAATGTTTAAAAATGCTGCAAATATCAACTTGCTACACATCCCTTATAAAAATGCTCCGCTTACTGATGTGATGTCGGGTCAAGTAGATTTAATTTTCGAGTCACCACTTTTAGTCGCTACGAACGTTACTCGTTTAAGACCACTTGCTGTCGTCAGTGCCAGGAGAAACCCAAAACTACCAGATGTACCAGCAATTGCTGAATTTTTACCTGGATTTGAAATGACAGGTTGGGTAGGAGCGTTTCTTCCTGAGGGAACACCTGATGGTGTGGTCAATCGCTTACATTCAGAGTTACTCAGCGTAATCAATAGCGAAGACTTTAAAAAACGCATGGATGATCAAATGTTAGATACGGGGGGTAACTCACCGAAAGATTTTGCAGCATATATATCTAAAACATCAGAAAGAGTCGGACGTGTAGTTAAAGAGAATAATATTAAGGTAGATTAATGAAATGGTGTCGCATTGACTCCCCAACTGGTCCTCGTTATGGCCTCATTGTCGGGAATCAAATTTTATAGATTAGTGAAGTTCCCTTGGGAAATATTAAATACACTGGGGAAATTTATTTAAAGAAATTAAATTATTGCCGCTTGTCGTGCCTCGAAGTTTTTATTTTTTGTCATTGAGGTTTGACTTTAAGCATCATAACTTGAAGCTCTTTTCCACGAAAAGACGAGTCTACAATACAAACTTTAAACGCTTTAACATCTCTCAAAATCAACCACTTGCAGGCTCAAAAGTCACTTTGTAATAATTCAAGTAATTGTGATTTTGAATCATAATGACACAAAGTGAACTTGGGTCGTGAATTGGCTTTAAGAAATCAATGCGTTCATTTGGTTTGAATTTTGAAATTCAACTTTTAAACCATTTTAATTATGAAGAAAATTATTTTGTTGATGATCTTAATGATGACCTCATTAGGATTTTCACAAGGATCTGCCCCCGCAGCTCCTGCAAGAAATGCCTCCGACGTTGTTTCGGTGTTTTGTGGAGCCTATACCGATGTAGGTTCAGACTTTTTTCCCAATTGGGGTCAAGGAACTTCTTATGAGCTAGTGGCTCTTGGAGGTGATCCCGCATTACATTATTCTAATTTAGATTATCAAGGGGTGCAATTTAATGCCCCGATCAATGCATCAACGATGACTAAGTTGCATATTGATGTTTGGACTCCTAATGTTTCTCCTTTTAATGTGTATTTAATTGCAGGAGGAGAAAATGCAGTTACTTTAAATCCTACGCTATCAGGATGGAACAGTTTTGATATTGATTTATCTCAATATTCTAATGCTGGTAGAACAATGGATAATATTATTCAATTCAAATTTGAAAAACCAGGGTTTGCTTACCATGGCGAAACCAATTCTATTTATTTGGATAATATTTATTTTTGGAAACCGGCTAATATTCCAACATTAAGTAATTTTTCAATTGCTTCTAAAACGACAGCTTCTGCTCCTTTCAGTATTGTGGCTCCAACAAGTAACAGTTCAGGTGCTTTTACCTACACTAGTAGTAATACCAGTGTTGCTACAGTTTCAGGAAGTACTATTACGGTTACTGGTGTGGGTTCAACAGTTATCACCGCAGTTCAAGCGGCATCAAGTGGGTTTAATTCAGGTAGTATTTCAGCAACTCTTGAAGTTACGCCAACTGCACCTGCTGCTCCAACACTTAACTTCAAAAAAGTTATCGCAGTTTACACCGATTCTTATCAAGGTTTAGATGTATTGGCTAATATTGATACCTACGATGCCAGTTGGTCTGCAGCTACTTTAACTCCTGTTACGATGGGAACTAATAATGGTCTTAAATATACTTATTTGAATTATGTAGGTATAGAAGCTACTTCAACTCCAATCAATGCTTCTACAATGAATTTCTTCCATTTGGATTTGTATACTACAAATATTACCACTTTTAGAGTAAAATTAGTTGATTTTGGTGCTGATGGCGCTTATGGTGGAGGTGATGATAAGGAACATGAACTTTCTTTGACTCCAACTTTAAACGGATGGAATAGTTTAAACTTATTGTTATCAGACTTTACGGGTTTAACGACTCGTTCACATATTGCTCAAATTATATTTTCTTGTAATCCTGCTGGTTCAGGTATCGCTTATATTGATAATATTTATTTTGGAAATCAAACTATTACAGTTGATCCAGGTTTGTCTAATTTTACAGTGGCTTCAAAATTTACTGGGGATGCTGATTTTGCAATTACGGCTCCAACTTCTAACAGTACTGGCGCATTTACTTATACCAGTAGTAATACTTCTGTAGCGACTATTGTAAATGGTAGCTCTATTCATATTGTAGGACAAGGTTCCACTACGATTACCGCTACACAAGCGGCTTCAGGAAATTATACTGCCGGAAGTATTTCTACAACTTTCGTAGTATCTGCGCCACTTCCTCAAACGCCAACTGCAGCGGCTCCAACGCCTCCTGCAAGAAATGCTTGGGATGTTCAGTCGGTTTATAGTGGATCTTATACCGCTATTCCAAATGTTGAATTATCTCCTGATTGGGGACAAGGAACTACATTTAGTGAAGTACAATTGGGTACAGCATTG
>CALCNY010000312.1 GCA_937897585.1 uncultured Chitinophagaceae bacterium
CCTGTTAGGTTTGATCCTTAACAGGCTTTTTTTTAGGAGGTAATTCAAAATTAAAAATTCAAAAGTAAAAAATGTAGACAGTTCAATTTTTTACTTTTTACTTTTGCATTTTAAATTAATAAAACAATCATGAAACACAGCAAATGGATTGGATTTCTCATTTACATCTGCTTAATTGCAGTTTGTTTTATGCCTTGGACATTTCATGCTGATTTGGGAAAGTATTTCAACGGCTTTTATTCTCAAAATGATGTTTACGGAAAACCTGGTAAATTTTTCATCATCTTCTCCTGTATTTGTATTTTACTGATTTTTATAAATAAACTTTGGGCTAAGTTTACGCATCTTTTTTTTGCCGGTGTTATCATGGCTTATGCTTTAAAAACATATCATCTTTTTACATCTTCCTATAACGCATATTCGCCTGAAAAACAGCCTGGGATTTTTTTATTGGTTTTGCTGTCGATATTGTCTTTTGTGATTGCGTTGTTTCCGGACGCCCCCTTTAATTCCCCCAAAGGGGGAAAATGATTGCGTTTTGCACATTAAAACAGTTTTCAAATTTGTATTAAAGCAAAAAATTATTGCTTGAGAAATTGATTACTATTTGCATGTAGAAGCTCCAAGCTCCCTCACCTTCGGAGAGGGTTGGGGAGAGGCTAGGATTTCTTCACCTCCTTACTCCACGCATCTTTCAAAGTAACAGTTCTGTTGAATACTAATTTCTCTAAAGTTGAATCTTTATCTAAACAGAAATATCCTTTTCTGATAAATTGAAAACGGTCTTCCAAATTAGCTGTTAATAATGAAGGCTCAATGAAGGCATTATTGATTATTTGTAATGAATCAGGGTTCATGTATTCTTTAAAATCGCCTTCTTCGGCAGCAGGATTTTCTGATTTAAAAAGTCTGTCGTATAGTCTCACTTCTGCTGTTGCAGCGTGTTCTACACTTACCCAATGAATGGTGCCTTTTACAGAAATGCCTGAAGTGTCTTGTCCGCTTTTGCTTTCAGGAATGTAAGTACAATGAATAGCAGTAACATTTCCATCATTGTCTTTTTCAAAAGATTCGCATTTTACGATGTAAGCGCTTTTTAATCTAACCATAGCGCCGGGAGCCAAACGGAACCATTTTTTTGCAGCTTCTTCCATGAAATCTTCACGCTCAATCCAAAGTTCTCTGCCAAATGGAATACTTCTGTGACCAAGTGATTCATCTGGACCATTTTCACTGGTAAGTATTTCGGTTTTGCCTTCCTCATAATTGGTGATGATGAGTTTTAAAGGATCTAGAACAGCCATTACTCTTTTGGCAGTCATGTTTAAATCTTCGCGCAAACAAAACTCCAATAAACTTAAATCAATTAGATTTTCTCTTTTGGCAACACCAATCTTTTCGCAGAAATTTCGGATGCTTAATGGTGTGTATCCTTTTCTTCTGAAGCCACTGATTGTAGGCATTCTAGGGTCATCCCATCCTGATACATGACCTTCGTTCACCAATTGCAACAACTTTCGTTTACTCATTACCGTATAGGTCATGTTTAACCTTGCAAATTCATATTGATGTGAAGGGAAGATGTTTAATTTTTCAATCAGCCAATCATATAATTCACGATGTGGAATGAATTCTAATGTACAAATAGAGTGGGTGATATTTTCTATGCTGTCGCTTTGTCCATGAGCAAAATCGTACATAGGGTAGATGCACCATTTGTCGCCGGTGCGATGGTGATGGGCATGTTTGATGCGATAAATGATAGGGTCGCGCATCAGCATATTGGTATGCGCCATATCGATTTTGGCACGCAATACTTTTTCGCCGTCTTTATATTTGCCGTCCCTCATTTCATTGAATAAGGCGATATTTTCTTCAATGGTTCTGCTTCTGTATTTGCTGTCTTTTCCAGGTTCTGTAGGTGTGCCTTTTAAAGTGGCAATTTCTTCGGAGGTACTGTCATCCACATAAGCTAAGCCTTTGTTGATGAGTTGTACAGCGTATTCAAAAAGAGTATCAAAATAATCTGAAGCATAAAATTCATTCGACCATTCAAAGCCAAGCCATCTGATATCATCTTTGATGCTTTCAACATATTCGGTGTCCTCTGTAACAGGATTGGTGTCGTCGAATCTCAAATTGGTACTCCCGCCATATTTTTTTGCGAGTCCAAAATTCAGGCAAATGGATTTAGAATGTCCAATATGCAAATAACCATTTGGTTCAGGTGGAAATCGAGTTATTATGGATTTATATTTTCCTTCGTTCAGATCAGTTTCAACAATTTCTTCAATAAAATTCAAATTTTTCTCTTCGCTCATATGCTATTTTTTGGAACACAAATTTACAACATAAAGCCTTGTTTATGGTCATGCATTACAACTAAAATACCTCAAATTTTAGAATCTTTTTACCAGATTAATTCCTAGTTGATGATTTTGATAAGAAGGCAAGAGGAGGGTGTGACTTTTAGCCTTTTTTTTGTTTTGTATATGAGATGAAACCTTGTCGTAAATGAGATAAGATAATCTGGTAGAAGCAATGCCAACTCCAGCCCCGGCAATCACATCGCTAATCCAATGTTTGTTGTTGTACATTCTTAAATATCCGGTAGTTACTGCCATCGCATATCCTGCAACGCCAAGCCATGGATGGGTTTTGCCATATTCCATACGCAACAGCTCTGCGCTTGCAAATGCTTCTGAAGTATGGCCTGAAGGGAAAGATAAATTATTGGAAGAATCGGGACGTATCTCTCGAGTGTATTGTTTTGTAGGAACAACCATTATGTTCATAAAAATATTCGACATCACATAAATAATCGAAGTTTGCATAGCATTATGTTTTCCTTTCACACCGGCTACTTCAAGTCCGAAGGTAATTGCTGCTGGTGTATATTGAAAATAATCGTCGAGATGGATTTTCTTAGTCAAATCATTTGGCGTAACTTTTTTTTGAAAGTCTTTGTTGAATTGACTGTCGAATAGTAAAGCCCCTGTAAGAATTAATCCGCCGGGTAATAAAAAAGATTTTCCATTTATGGATTTCTTTTTTATCATGCCTTTTTCAGAGATGTTGAATGAAGAGCCCACAATAGGCTTATAT
>CALCNY010000313.1 GCA_937897585.1 uncultured Chitinophagaceae bacterium
TACGAATTATTATTTAAAGAGAAAGATTTTGGATGCTGGGTGTTTGATTCTAGATACTTGATTCTGGAAACTTGATCTGCACAATCAACTCAAAATCATTTTTCTCAGGAATTGCTGAGAAGAACTGAAATCCAATATCTAGCTTATCCAGTCTATCAAGCTTATCTAACTTATCCAGCCTATCAAGCTTATCTAGCCCTATCCAGTTTATCCTAACTCTTTTTTCTCTACAAACCTTACAACTTACTAATAATCTACAAATTACCTCTCATTCCTTGCTCTCTTTCCAGCGCTTCAAACAAGGCTTTGAAATTCCCTTTACCAAAACTTTTCGCGCCTTTGCGTTGGATGATTTCGAAAAATAAAGTAGGTCTATCTTCCAATGGCTTGCTGAAAATCTGCAGCAAATAACCTTCCTCATCTTTATCAATCAAGATTCCAAGTTCGCTTAATGGAGCCAAATCTTCATCAATTTTACCCACCCTGTCAAGTACAGTTTCGTAATAACTATTAGGAACTTTTAAGAAATCAATGCCTCTATTTTGTAAATCAGTTACCGTTTCAATGATATTATTTGTAGCTAGGGCCACATGCTGCACCCCTTCGCCATTGTAAAAATCCAAAAATTCTTCAACCTGACTTTTCTTTTTTCCTTCAGCAGGTTCGTTGATAGGGAATTTCACAAAACCATTTCCATTGCTCATCACTTTACTCATCAAAGCCGAATATTCAGTGGAAATATCTTTATCATCAAAAGACAAAATATTTCTGAACCCCATAACGTCTTCATAAAATTTTACCCAAGGATTCATTTGGTTCCAACCTACATTACCCACGCAATGATCTACATATAATAAACCTGTTGATGCAGGATTATAAGACGACTCCCATTTTCTGAAACCAGGCATAAAAACACCTTTGTAATCTTTTCTTTCTATAAATACATGAACCGTATCTCCATAAGTATGAATACCACTTAAAATTACTTTTCCATTTTCATCTTCTTTTGTTGTGGGCTCCATGTATGACTTTCCACCTCTTGACGTGGTTTGGTGCCAGGCATCTGTTGCATCATCAACCATTAATGCCAATACTTTTACACCATCACCATGCTTATATATATGATCAGCAATAGCATTATTCGTTTTTAATGGTGTAGTCAACATGAAAGTCAACTTGTTTTGTCTAATTACATAACTTACTTTATCCATCACACCAGTTTCCGGACCGGCATAAGCCAATGATTGAAAACCAAAAGCAGTTTTGTAAAAATGAGCTGCTTGCTTGGCGTTCCCTACGTAAAATTCAATATAATCGGTTCCACTTAATGGAAGAAAGTCAACATTTGTGTTTGTTTCCGTAACTGTTGCTGTTTGCATAAATTTTGATTTTGAACTTATTTTAATTGCGGCTTGATGAAAAAACCGAGCATAAAAAAGCATGTCAAAGTTAGGATTTCTCTGAGAAAAAGCTCGATGTAATTAAAGAATTTAAAGGGATTGTGTTGTTAAAATGGTTCAATAAGTTCAATATGTTCCAAAGGTTATTACTTAATGGCATTAAACCTTTTGAACCTATTTGAACATTTTGAACCCATGAAACAATAAAGATTTTATCTTTGCCCCCATGAAAAAAGTAGGCATCTTAGGCGGCGGTCAATTGGGAAGAATGTTATTACAAGTTGCAGCCAATTATCCCGTTGAAACCTATATTCTTGAAAATGACGCCCACTGCCCTTCTGCTCATTTATGTCATCATTTTACAAAAGGAGACATCACCAGTTTTGAAGACGTCTATCAATTTGGGAAAAACCTAGATGCGATTACCATTGAAATTGAAAATGTAAATGTTGATGCACTGGAAAAATTGAAATCAGAAGGCGTTGCAGTGTTTCCAGATCCAGCTGCATTGAGAATCATCAAAAATAAAATCGAGCAAAAACAATTTTACGATAAGCATCAGATTCCCACCAGTCCTTATGTCATCACAAATTCTATTTCAGAATTAAAATCAAACAGCCACTTGTTTCCTGCTGTTCATAAAATTGGAAATGGTGGCTATGATGGAAAAGGTGTTCAGATTATTAAAAATGAATCCGACTGCGAAAAAGGATTTGATAGCCCTTCAGTGCTTGAAAAAATGGTCGCCATTAAACAAGAAATTGCAATAACTGTTGCCATCAGCCCAAGCGGACAAACAGCTATTTACCCTCCGGTGGACATGGTTTTTGACCCCATGTTGAATTTACTAAGTTATCAGATTTGTCCAGCAGAGTTGCCTCAAGCTGTTTTCTGGAAAGCCGAGGCGATTGCGATAAATGCAGTGAAAAATTTAAAGAGTGCAGGCTTGTTTGCCGTTGAAATGTTTACGGATAAAGATGGCAATGTACTTATTAACGAAATTGCCCCACGTGTTCATAACAGTGGACATCATTCAATTGAAGGAAATTATTGTAGTCAATTTGATATGATGTGGAGAATTATCCTTGACTATCCATTAGGCAATACCAAAACCATTTTACCTTCCGCCCTGTTGAATATTCTCGGCGATGAAGGCCATTCTGGAGAAGCGCATTACAAAGGACTTGAAGAAGTATTGAAAATGGACAATGCATTTGTACATATTTATGGTAAAAAACAAACCAAGCCCGGCAGAAAAATGGGGCATGTTACGATCATTAGCAATGAGAAACAGGATTTATTACATAAAGTGAACAAGATTAAAAACACGCTTTTTGTTCGTACGAAAAACTAAACCTTCAAAAGATTCTAAACCAATCTAAACATTCTAAACCAATCTAAACCATCTCAATATGGCACCAACAATCGGAATTATCATGGGAAGCGAAAGCGACATGGACGTCATGAAAGGCGCAGCCGAAATGCTACAACAATTTGACATTCCTTATGAAATGACCATTGTTTCCGCTCACCGCACTCCAGACAGAATGAGTGAATATGCAAAGCAAGCCCAAGGTCGTGGCATAAAAGTGATTATTGCCGGCGCGGGCGGAGCTGCTCATTTACCCGGAATGATTGCTGCCAATACGATTCTTCCAGTAATTGGCGTTCCCGTAAAATCTTCTAATTCTATTGATGGATGGGATTCTGTTCTTTCAATATTACAAATGCCTACTGGAGTACCAGTTGCCACTGTAGCCTTGAACGGAGCAAAAAATGCGGGCATCCTCGCTGCACAAATTTTAGCCACACATGAAGCTAATATTGCAACAAAACTTTCTGATTATAAAAAATTATTGGAAACTCAGGTAATGGAAATGGTGGGTAGGGTTAAATAGGCTGCAAAGAATTCACGAATTATAGGCCCCCTCAATCCCCCCAAGGGGGACTTTGATTATGTTTTGCTTAGGGTCGCCACGAATTCACGAATTGTTTTCATAGTAAAGACCCTGTTTGCTCCCCTCTCTATTGGAGAGGGGTTGGGGGTGAGGCTCTCTACTTTCTCATTCCTTATTTTTACTTCCTTATTACTTATTTCCCCACTTAGTTATCCCCTCTTTTTACATAATTATCAACGATTGAGTTTCCTTAACAAACTTTAAAGAAATGAAGGCGGTTTTGTGCCTATTTTTGCGCCAAATAAATTTCTATTATGAATAAATTCTATCTCTCAATACTGGCGATGTTTAGCGTCGGTATGATCAATGCCCAAAAAGTTGCATTTACAGAATACGACTTGAAAAACGGACTGCATGTTGTGCTTCACCAAGACAAAACCGCTCCTGTAGTAGCTGTTTCAGTAATGTACCATGTAGGAAGTAAAAATGAAAAGCCCGACCGCACAGGGTTTGCACACTTCTTTGAACATTTATTGTTTGAAGGAAGCGACAACATCAAAAGAGGCGAGTTCATGAAAATTGTGAGTAGCAATGGCGGACAAAATAATGCCAATACTACACAAGACAGAACTTTTTATTACGAAGTATTCCCTTCCAATCAATTGGAAACTGGTTTATGGTTAGAAAGTGAGCGTATGATGCACCCCGTTATCAACGAAATTGGCGTAAAAACACAAAACGAAGTCGTGAAAGAAGAAAAGCGTATGCGTGTTGACAATCAACCTTACGGCAACTTCCTAACTGAAGTGATGAAAAGATTGTTTACCAAACATCCTTACAATTGGGTACCTATCGGAAGTATGGCTCATTTAGATGCCGCTACCCTTCAGGAATTCATCGCTTTCAATAAAAAATATTATACCCCTGGAAATGCAGCTTTGGTGATTGCAGGAGATATTGATATCGATAAAACAAAATCATTGGTTGAATCTTATTTTGGAGCTGTAGCCGCAGGCGAACCTGTTGAAAAAGTAAATATACAGGAAGACCCAATTACAAAAGAAACTGTAGATACAGCTTATGATTCTAATATTCAAATTCCTGCTGTAATGACTGCCTACAGAACTCCAGGCATGACCAGCAAAGAATCTACTGCATTAGAAATGGCTTCGAGTGTGTTAAGCACCGGCGCTAGCAGCAGAATGTATAAGAAAATGGTAGACGATAAAAAGAATGCATTACAAGTAGGTTGCTTCAACTATGCTTTAGAAGACTATGGCGCTTATATCACTTATGCACTTCCTAACAATAATGCTTCCTTAGATACATTATTGAAAGATATGGACGATGAAATCGTAAAACTTCAAAACACGTTGATTTCAGAAACTGAATTCACCAAAATCAGAAACCAGTTTGAAAATGAATATATCGGCGCTAATGCTAAAATGTTGGGCGTAGCTGAAAATCTTGCTGATGGTTATATTTTCCATAATAAGAATACCAATTACATCAATGAAAAACTTGATGAGGTAAGAAAAGTAACAAGAGAAGATATTCAGAATGTTGCTAAAAAATACCTAAATAGAAACCAAAGAGTAGTTGTGTACTATTTACCTAAAACAAAATAATAACCCACTTATTTTCAGTAAAAAAATAATTTCAAAATGAAAAGAATCATATTCATGTTTACGGGTTTGTTGTTAACAACAAGCTTGTTTGCACAAAATACAATCGACAGAAGTAAAGCTCCAAAACCAGGACCAGCTCCTACCATTACCATAAAAGATCCGGTAATTTATAACCTACCCAATGGAATGACCATTATCGTAGTGGAGAATCACAAATTACCAAGAGTTAGTGCTACTTTAAGTATTGATAGAGGTCCGATTTTAGAAGGCAGCAAAGCCGGTATCAGCGAAATCATGGGACAAATGCTTGGAGAAGGAACTACAAAAACACCAAAGGATAAATTTGATGAAACCATTGATCAGATGGGTGCTAATGTGAATTTATTTTCAGCTGGCGGTTCTGTATCAGCACTAGACCGTTATTTTGAAAAAGCATTCATGATGATGGCAGAAGCGATTCAATATCCAGCTTTCCCGGAAGCATCATTTGAGAAAATCAAATCACAAAAATTAACAGGTTTAAAATCAAATGAAAAAAGTGCATCTGCTATTTCAGCAAGAGTAGTTGGTGCATTGGCTTATGGCAAAAATACGGCCATGGGTGAATTTGAAACCGAAGAATCTATTAAAACACTTAAACTTGATGATGTAAAAAAAGCTTATAAAGAAAACATTACGCCATCAAGAAGCTACATGACTTTTGTTGGAGACATCACTCCAGAAGCGGCAAAAGCGCTTGTCATCAAAGCGTTTGGCAGCTGGAAAGGCGTTAAATTGAGTTTACCTGAAATTGCAAATATTGCAAATGTTAGCAGTACTGAAATTAATTTCGTGGATTTACCAACAGCCGTTCAAGGAGAAATTAGTGTTACCAATCTTGTGAACAATCCAATGAGCAACCCAGACTATCATGCACTTAAAATAGCCAATCAAATTTTGGGTGGTGGTGCAGAAAGTAAATTATTCATGAACCTGAGAGAGAAGCACGGCTTTACTTATGGCAGTTACTCTAGAATTGGCAGCGGAAGATTTCAATCACAGTTTTCTGGTGGTGCGCAAGTAAGAAGCGAAAAAGCTGATAGCGCAGTTGCAGAAATTATGGCTGAAATCAAAAACATGCAAGATGGTAAGATTACAGAAGAAGAATTAAACAACGCCAAAGCCAAATACAATGGCAGCTTCGCTTTAGGCATGGAAGATCCTGAAAGAACAGCTTCTTACGCAAGCGATATTTTAATAAACAATCTTCCTAAAGATTATTATAGAACATTCTTGCAAAAAATAAATGCAGTTACCATTCAGGATGTTCAACGTGTTTCTAGTAAATACTTCAGCAAAGACAACAGCAGAATTGTAATTGTTGGTAATGCATCTAAAATCGTTCCGAATTTAAGCAGATTGGGATATCCTGTTAAGCAATTCGATAAATATGCGAATCCAATTGTTGAAAAACCAAAAGATGTAAACATCAAAGAAACAGCCAAAACAACAGAATCTGTTTCTGCTGCTATCATCATCGACGGTTATTTGAAAGCCATTGGCGGAAAAGATGAAATCAAAAAGCTAGTGAGCATGAAATCGACTTTTACTTCAAAATTAATGGGCCAGGAATTCACTGGAACCGATACCAGAATGGCGCCTAACAAAAGAAGCTTACAACTAATGATGGGAAGCATGGCTGTTATGCAGCAAGTTTTCGATGGCAATGCAGGCTATCAAGCACAAATGGGCCAGAAAAAAGAAATGGATGAAAAAGAAATCAAGGAAAATCAAGATGACAAAGGCTTGATTCCTCAATTATTCTATATTTCAAATGAATACCAACTTTCTTATTTAGGCACAGGAAAAGCAGGTGAAGAAGATTGCTATAAATTAAAAGTAACCAAACCAAGTGGCAAAGTTACAGTTGAGTATTACTCAATTAAATCAGGTTTGTTATTGAAAGAAGAAGGAACAGAAGAGGCAGGTGGAACAGAAATGACCATAACAGTAGATTACTCAGATTACCGCAAAGTGGGCAATTTGATGTTCCCATTCTCAGCTATTCAAACTGCAGGAGAACAAGAATTTCCAATGATTATCAGTGATATTAAATTGAATGAAGGCGTTACAGAAGCAGATTTCAAATAAGATCAACAATTGATAAAATAAAAAGAGACCGTTGAAAGATGGTCTCTTTTTATTTTTATAAGCCATTCAAATCTGACTGAAAATTGAATTCCTAATTTAAAATCTTAGCGTTCTTTAGAAAATTAATTAATTCATCTGTAAATAATACGGCTCCTTTTCTTTGCAAATGAACATCATCGTAATAGTTTTCTATTTCTTTAGAGAAAGGATATTTAATAGGATCATGAACAAATACCATTGCTTTATCACCTACAATTTGAAAAATTCTTTCCTCAAATCCTATTGTTTTTTTATAGAAATTGGGAGGAAAGCAAATCAATAATTTAATATTATTTTTTTGACAAGCAGTAATAATATCGATAAAACTATTTAATCCTTCTTTCGTTTCTTTTTTTATATCGTACACACTCTGATCTTCATTTGCATGTGTATCGAATTTTGGATTGGTAGATGCAATTGGCATGGAACCATCTGCGAAAACGGTATCAATAGCTTCAAAATGCTGTTTCCTTAAATCTAGATTGCTCATACTCATTTGATGGGCAATAAACAATTTCGATAACCAATAGTTTTTTTCACCATCAGCAACAAGTTTATCAAGAGCTTGCTGATACTTCACCTGAGGATAAATGAGGTCGTATCTAAATTTTAATCTGGATGCATTGGTGTTTAACTCATTGGGGTCATCAACATTTAAAATAATTAAACGCGGTTTTTTTTGAGCGTTTTTAATAATTAAACTCAATAGATAATCATGAAATTCGACACCCGAACCTGGAAATGAAAAATTCCTTGTACTTATTTTTAATGAGTCTTCAATTTGAGATGCAATAATATCTCTGGCACCTCTGGATGAACCTAAAATGATGATATCTTGATTAATATCACCCTTGTATAATTGCTCCATCCTTTTATCTGCTTCACGATTGGGTGCAGCATTTCTTAACCCTATCAATAATTTATCGACTAAAAAAAAAGCCGGTTAAGAAAATCAGTAATGTTATGATAAATTTTTTCATTTTTTAATTTAACCTTGAGTCTCCGTGATCTAAAACTGGAAATAAATAAATTGTTGTTCTCGGCCAAAAAATAAAATAATAACCAACAGTAAAAGATAATAAAACGCCCATCTTACGGGCCTACTCCAATTTGCACCCAATGTAGCCAATGCATATTGTTGTTCTCTTCCCAACCATTCAATAAACATAAAAAACAAAATCAAACCCACTCCTACTCCAGGATGGATTTTAAAAGCTAAGAATGGTTTTTTATTGGGGATATGAAACAATGTTTTTGAAAAAATGGTACTGATATATGAAAATGCATGGTGCATGCTATTGGCTCTAAAAAAAATCCAAGCCAATACTGTTAACATAAAAGTTGAAAGCATTTTGAAAAATTCACCCAACGTTGGAAACAATTTCCCTTCTGCTACAATGCCCATATAATTTCTGTTTTTATTGGAAAGTAGTAGCGGTAAGAAATAAATAGCATTTAAAAATCCCCAAAAAATGAAAGTCCAATTGGCTCCATGCCAAAAACCACTCAATAGAAATATCACGAAAGTATTTCGAATCTTCATCCAAGTTCCTCCTTTACTGCCTCCCAAAGGAATATAAACGTAATCTCTAAACCATGAGGATAATGAAATATGCCACCTTCTCCAAAACTCTGCAATATCTCTTGAAAAATAAGGGAATGCAAAATTTCTTAATAGTTTCATTCCAAAAAGTTGAGCCGTTCCCAAAGCGATATCAGAATATCCTGAGAAATCGCAGTAAATCTGAAGCGCGAAAAAAAATGTCGCCAGCGCGAGTTCAGCGCCGTTGTAGCCGGACGGATTGCTAAACGCTGCGTCCACAATTGGCGCCAGGTTGTCCGCGATGAAACGC
>CALCNY010000314.1 GCA_937897585.1 uncultured Chitinophagaceae bacterium
TCTCACACAATTTAAAACCAATTCAGAAAAATTAATTTCAGCAAATGCCAATTGATAACCACCTGCTTCCATTTGAGAAGATAATAACAAATTACTGCAAAGCGCATTCATTCTATTATTTTCTTCAATTGTATTGCTAATTAATTTCAAGTGTTGATTTTCATCTAATTTTCTTTTCTGTATTGTTTCTAAATTCAATTTGGTAATTGCAATAGGTGTTTTTAATTCATGACTCAGATTCTGAAGAAATTCTTTTCTGAAGGCTTCATTTTGGTGCAACACATCTATTTCATTTTTTCGTTGCTCTGCCCATTTTTCAACATCAGATCTTACTTCATCAATACTTTTCTCTGGAAGTAAATTTTTGATAAAAAATTCTTCCTTTTTCGAAGCTTTGGTTTGTGAAATTATTTTATAAATGAGTTTGATTTGCTTTTTGATATAATTTTTAAGAATGTAGGATATCAATGAAAATGAAAAAATAAAAAGCAATAAAAAAAACAAGGAGGCCAATCTCCAGTTTTGAGTTGACAATAAAAAAATTAAACTAACAGGAATTGAAATGATAAGGGAAGCAGCAAAAGCCAGTTGATTGGGCGTGAAATTATTTTTTGAGTTCATCTTTGAAAAAGTAATAATTCTCCAAAGTTAATCTTTCATACAGTAAAACTGTAATGACTACAATTCAAATTTATAACCAACGCCTTTTACTGTTGTGATACAGTCGAGATTTAATTTCTGTCTGATTTTTCGAATATGAACATCGATGGTTCTGTCGCCAACAATAACTTCAGTTCCCCAAATTTGACTTAATATTTCGTTGCGTAGAAAAACTTTTCCAGGTTTAGAGGCTAACAGAGAAAGCAATTCAAATTCTTTTCTTGCCAATGTAATTTCTTCTCCCTTTAGTACTACAGAATATTTTTCTCTGTTGATGGTTAGATCGCCAATAGAGATATCATCTGATTCATCTTCTTTTACCAATCGTCTGAATAGGGAATTGACTTTACTAACAAGAACGGCGGGCTTCACCGGTTTTTTTATGAAATCATCTGCACCCGTTTCTAATCCTTTTACTTCTGTAGTGTCATCACTAATGGCTGTCAAAAAAGTAATTAGTGTGTTTTTAAATTCAGGCATGGTTCTTAACTGCTGACAAGTCTCAATGCCATTTTTAACTGGCATCATAATATCAAGTACGATAAGATCTGGATGAATTATTTTGGCTTTTTCAATGGCTTCAACACCATTTTTTGCGGTACTAACAAGATAGCCTTCCTTTTCAAGATTGAATTTCAGAATCTCCAGAATATCCGGCTCGTCATCTGCGATTAATATCTTCTTAACGGGGCTCATAAAAGTAGTTTAGCAAAATTAACGTTTCAATATCACGATAAATCAAAGGTAATTAAGTAATCGTATTATTAAATTGTTAACGCATTTTATAATGAATGCCGTATTTTAGAGATAATTTTAAAGCTTAGCGTTAAATTGCAGCTTCTTTCTATGGCAAAGGATTTTAAAATATTTTTTACAGTGTTGATCACACTGTTTTTTTTCGGCTTTGCCAATGCAATGTCTGATACCACCATGATACCTGTTTACAGGCAATATTTTCATGATAAAATTAATAACGAACAAAAACTTTGTGATCGTGCAGATGGCAAGCTCGATAACATGATGCGGGTATGTAACAACGTCGACGTCAATCTCAGGGTTACAGATATTTTATTCCGGAAAATTGATGAGCTACAAGACTGGGTTGAAAGCAACAAAAACATTGAAAAAAACAATGACAAAATTAGATTACTAGGCTATATAGAAACAGAGTTGCGATTATTCAGACAATCCTGGAAAAGGAAAGAAATCAACCCCAATGAATTTCCATTATTGGTAGAAAATTTTACAGCCATTCTCATGGCCCAGGAAAATGAAACTAGCATCGCTCCGTTTATTGTAGATATGCCTTACAGCATTGCCAAAATAAACACGACAGTTTTTGCAGATAATATTGGATTTAAAGAAGCGCAGAAAATTGTTTATTTTAAATATTGTACCCTACACCCTGAAATTATTCTCTCAACAATTCGACCTTATGTGGATGAATATTTTGCCGATAGTTTGATAGGCATTGCTTGCTTATACAATCCCGCACAATTATACACTTATGCGCAATCGGTCAATACACCAGAAGGAAAATTGATTCACAGAAGTAAAAATGAACTTGTTAAGATAGTTGCTATATTAAGTCAGACTCCTAACGCATTAATGTATTTTCCATTTTTGGATGATATCGTTTCAGGAAAAAACTATGTAGACAATATTAGAAAATATGTTGGCAATGGAGAAGATACTTATGACAGTGTGGGCTATTTCAAATTGCTGGTAAGAACAGAAAGAGAATATTTCAAAAGAATGAGTTCTCCGGCAAAAGACACTCCGATTGCCATGTTTGGTGCCAATGGTTTGCGAGAAGTTTTAAAAGATAGAGCCATTCGACATTTTATTACACCTATCAATAATCTGCATAATGAAAACAATCTCAACATAAGGATGAAGGCCATTGATTCGCTTTCTGCCGTTGAAATTTATTACATGATTGTAATGGGGGAAAATGATATTTATACTTCAAGCTTCAAGCATAGTTTTAATAGAATGTTGCAACGCATGGGCACAAAGCCAAGATGTGATTCTTTGTTGCTAAATGTGAAATTCGACTTCTTTAAAAAATTCATTAAGATGACGGCGAACTATAATCGCCTGGATACCTTCCTTCGTAATATGCCTGTTCAAAGTTCAGAAGTGCTGATGAAAGCATTTGTTGCCAATCTTGATAATTCAGGTAGTTTGGAAGATGCCACCGATGTTGCCGATTCATACAGCAGTATCAATGATCCTCAACTCAAAAAAACAATTTTGAATTATGTTGATGAAAATGAAATGGAAAACATCAACGACAACAATGAGCGTGGTGCAGTGATTTACAATTTGCTCAAAAATATTTTTCTTTCTTCCGATAGTAGTAAACATATCGACCTCACTTCAATAGCCAACATTCCTTCCATTTATGAAATTGAAAGAAGGACATTACAAGATGACAGCGGCAGAATTATTGAACAAGTTTTTTTCTATGGTGATGAAGACGGTAAATTATATTTCGGTCCGTTTTTAAATTCCTTCCCTGCAAAAGACTGGAAGATTACAAAAAAGCCGGAATGGGTTGAAATTAAATCTTTAAGAGGCAATGTATGGATTTTCGCCAATCTGCCTTTGGATTATGATGCCAATTTGGACGATAGTGCTCAAGTACATCTCAATGCATATCTCGAAGAGAATGAATTGTATCCAAATATTGTCATCCATCGTGGACATAGTTATTGGTTGCCTGGCACCATCAGCAGAATGCCTTTGAACGCAAAGATTGTTTTGCTCGGCTCTTGCGGCGGCTATAAAAATTTAAATAAGATTCTTGAAATTTCTCCTGATGCCCATATCATTTCAACAAAAGAAATTGGGGCAGGGGATATCAACAAACCAATAATGACTTATCTAAATCAAGCATTAATCAATGACAATAAAATTGTTTGGAAAGAAATGTGGCAAAACTTGTCAACGCTTTTTGCTCAGGATAAAAACAAAACAGTAAAAGAAAGTTGGGAAAGTTATATACCTCCTTATAAAAATCTGGGCGCTATTTTCATCAAAGCCTACAACAAAAGAATGGAAACGATGTAAAGGGTTCGCAATTAAAAATTAAATGTCAAAGAATCCATCCACAAAAAAAATATTCGACTTCTCGCTTTTAAAGAGAGTGTTTGTATTGGCAAGTCCTTACCGTTCAAAGTTGTTTGTTTCTCTTTTTCTATCCATTTTTTTGGCAGCCTTAGCACCATTAAGGCCCATGCTGATTCAGCTGACCATCAACAAAGGCATTAGTGATAATACCATGGCTTATTTTTTAAAAGGCCCAGGTGGTTTTATCATTGAAATTACTATCATACAAATTTTGTTATTGATAATTGAATCTGCTTGCCGTTTTTATTTTACATTTTCAACAGCAACACTTGGGCAAAGTGTAGTAAGAGATCTTCGCAATGATACGTATTCAAAAATTCTTCAGTTGAATTTAAGTCAGTTTGATAGCACACCGATTGGTACATTGACAACAAGAACCATCAATGACATTGAATCTGTGAATGATATTTTCAGTGATGGTTTTATTCCAATAGTTGCTGATTTGTTGTCCATTATTTCCGTGTTGATTTATATGTTTTATACCGATTGGCAAATTACATTGGTGTGTTTAATTCCTTTTCCTATTTTAATTATTGCCACTTATATTTTTAAGGAGTCGGTAAATAAATCTTTATCAAAGTGCGAAATGCAGTAGCACAATTGAATTCTTTTGTGCAGGAACATATTTCAGGGATGGCTTTGATACAAGCATTTGCTGCAGAAGAGCAAGAGCAAAAAAAATTCACAAAAATCAATAATGAGCATAGGCACGCCAATATCGGCGCCATCTTTGCCTATTCAGTTTTCTTTCCTGTAGTAGAATTGGTTTCTGCATTAAGCATTGGATTATTGGTATGGTGGGCCGCAAGAAAATCAATTTACTTACCACCTTCCTCTTCAGAACATCTTGCCGGAATTATCACTTCATTTATTTTGTGTTTGAATTTATTGTTCAGACCACTGAGGATGATTGCCGATAAATTTAATGTCTTGCAAATGGGAATGATTGCCAGTGAGCGTGTATTTAAAGTATTAGATAATCCTGATTTTACACCTACAGGTCATCATCAAAATTATCAGCTTGAAGATAGCCATCGCTTTAATGGAGATATTGAATTTAAAAATGTTTGTTTTGGGTATAACGAAAATCAATTTGTTTTAAAGGATGTTTCATTTGCCGTACCACAAGGAAAGACACTCGCCATTGTTGGTAATACGGGAAGCGGAAAAACAACAATTATTAGTTTGATCAACAGATTGTATCAAATTCAAAAAGGTAGTATTGCTGTAGATGGAATGGACATCAGCAGAATTGAGCTCGACTTACTGAGAAGCCAGATTGCCGTGGTACTTCAAGATGTATTTTTATTTAGTGGCAGCATTATGGATAATATCACATTGCGAAATCCTGAAATAAAAAAAGAACAAGTTATTGAAGCAGCTAAAATGATTGACATTCACGATTTCATTATGCGATTGCCAGGAGATTACGATTTTAATGTAATGGAAAGAGGCGCTACATTGTCCATGGGACAAAGACAATTGCTCTCTTTTGTAAGAGCTATTTTATTTAATCCTGCCATACTTATTTTAGATGAAGCCACTTCTTCCATAGATTCAGAAAGTGAAAGACTGATACAAAAAGCCATCGATAAAATAATCGCAGGCCGAACTTCAATCATTATTGCTCATCGATTGAGCACCGTTAGAAAAGCTGATGCCATAATGGTATTGGAACATGGTGAAATCATCGAAAAGGGTACGCATGATGAGTTAATGAATCTCAACGGACATTACAGTCAATTGTGCAAATCGCAGTTTAATGAAGAATAATTTATTAAGCTCATGAAAAAAATATTTCTATTTCTGTGTTGTTTTGTTTTATCTGTTTTTGTTTTAGACAGAACCGTCAGCATAATATTTGAGAAATTAATTTTCAACAAAACCTACTCAGGAGAAAGTGGTGGCAATCTCAATTATTTATTTCAGAAAAAAAACAACATCAATTTTTTGATTGCAGGTTCTTCGCGTGCAAAAAATATGATTAACCCCGATTCTTTATCTGTGTTATCGGGCCAAGGTTACAATGCAGGAGTAAATGGTGTTGGTGGCGTTCTATACATGAATGCATTTTTTGAATTGCTTTTAAACAAAAACATAAAGCCTCATTACATTATTTTACAAACAGATGTACGAGATTTCAGCATTAAAAGATCGAATGGTAACCGTGCAGAAATTACCAGGTTATATCCATTTATTGATGATTCAAAAATCTTACAACAGTATAGTAAACAATTGGGTTTTGAAGAGTCATTGAAATTGAAACTAAAACTGTACAGGTTTAATGGAAAGTTTTATAACATCTTGATCAACCGTTTTAAAAACAACAGCAACAATAATTCAAATGGGTTTAATGCATTAACAGGTAAAATGACATTTATGAATGAAAACGAAACGATTGATAAATTAGATCATTTCGACAGTTTGAAAATAAATGCGTTGAATAATATCATCACCATTTGTGATGAGAATAAAATAAAATTGTTTATTGTTTTTCCGCCAAGGTATAAAAATGTGGATTCAGAAGAAATGCATTTGTCTGATTTGCTTTCACAATTGAAATTAAAAAATGAATGCTATGTCGTTGATATGATTGACATCAAAAAGTATCCAGATTTACAAGATCAATCCAACTGGAAAGACGAAGCCCATTTGAATGGGATAGGAGCCAATAAATTTACGTCTCATTTAAACGACAGCATACAAACAAAACTGAAAGTCATGGCGGAATTTGAAAATCCTATTACATTCAAAAACATAAAATTTTAACGGCAACCTGTTATGCTTTTCAATTCAATTGCATTTTTAATTTTCTTCAGTGTCGTTTTTTTTCTATTTAATTTTTTAAATGGAAATGGAAGAAAAATTCTGCTTTTTGTGGCGAGCAGTGTTTTCTATATGTGGTTTATTCCTGTGTATGTGTTGATTCTGTATTTGACTATTCTCATTGATTATTTTTCGGCAATTGGCATTGAAAACAGTACTTCACAAAAAGTTAAGAAAAGGCATTTATTGAAAGGCATTATCAATACTTGTCTGGTGCTTTTTGTTTTTAAGTACTATAATTTTTTTATAGACAATTTTAATTTTTTGGGCAACGGACATTTAAAACACTGGGAAGTGATATTGCCAATTGGATTGTCATTTCATGTGTTTCAAAGTTTGAGTTATGTAATTGAAGTGTATAGAGGCAACATAAAAGCAGAACGCAATTTACTGGTGTATTCAAATTTTGTGATGATGTTTCCGCAATTGGTAGCAGGCCCAATAGAAAGAGCCTCCAATCTTTTACCTCAATTAAAAAAATGTGATCATAAAATCGAGTATTCAGATTTTTCTATTGGGTTTTCTAGATTCATCTGGGGATTGTTTAAAAAAGTAGTTGTTGCAGATACCGCTGCAACTTATGTTGACGCCGTTTATAATAATTATCCCGCACATTCGGGCCCTACTTTAATGGTAGCCACTGTTTTGTTTGCCATACAGATTTACTGTGATTTTTCGGGGTATTCGGATATGGCTATAGGCGTGGCTAGAATGCTGGGATTTCGTTTTAAAGAAAATTTTGCATTGCCGTATTTTTCTAAAAGTGTAACTGAGTTTTGGAGGAGATGGCATATGTCTTTGTCAAGCTGGCTGAGAGATTATTTGTATATCTCTTTTGGCGGCAGCAGAAAAGGTAAGTTCAGAACGTATATCAATTTAATGCTCACGATGTTGATTGGTGGATTATGGCATGGCGCTTCATGGAATTTTGTAATCTGGGGTGGATTGAATGGGCTTTATTTATCTGTAGAGAAAGCAATTGGTATTAAGGTTACTAATCCCAGAAA
>CALCNY010000315.1 GCA_937897585.1 uncultured Chitinophagaceae bacterium
CGCCTGCAATAATCTGTTTACGTTCTTTCTGGGATGCACAGAACCTATGAAGAAAAAGTAGGGCTTACCCTCACTAAATTTATCTTTAGCTTGATTTCTCTCTTCATGATTTAAAGATTTAAAATCGCTGTTAATGCCACACGAAACATTGTCTATATTATTTTCCGCAATACCGTAAAAGTCAATGATATCTTTTTTACTATACTCAGAAATAGTAGCAATCCTTTTTGCTTTTTTCGCAAATCTTTTAAAGAAAAACTTGAAATAAATTCTGTTTTTTAAAGCAAGATTTTCTGGAAAATGTTCAAAATTCAAATCATAAATTACCGGAAGTTGTTTACAATTAGAACTTAAAGAGAGGAATCCTTCGGCCGAAACAAATACATCGGGTTTTAATTTTCTTAAAACAAAAGGGACAACAAATTCCAAGAATATGAAGTAAAGTAATGGATGTCTATATGGCGGAAATACTCTTTTATGGATCACGTTTTCAAAGTCAAAGTAGTTCTCTTTATAATTTTTATCACACAAAATCACGAATTTGACATCAGGATTATTCCTTATGATTCTACTAATTGTATTAACTGTAAAGAAACCTATTCCATCTAGTTTTTTTTGACGTAAAACCCAACAATTTATGGCTATTGTCATATCAAGCTTATTTTATTATAAATTAAATTAGATGATATTTCACTTCATTCAAATTAATTCAGACATTTTATTATAATTTCGCGAACATATTGGATTATTCCCAATATTTAAAATCGAAATCAAACAAATTAATGAAAACAGCATTAATAACCGGAATTACCGGACAAGACGGAGCATATTTAGCAGAATTTCTCTTAAAAAAAGGATACAACGTACATGGTATCAAACGTAGAAGTTCATTGATGAACACAGACAGAATCGATCACCTGTTTTTCGACAAGTCTATTGCTGACCGTTTTCATTTGCATTATGGCGATTTAACAGATTCAAGTAACTTAATAAGAATCGTTCAACAAACACAGCCTGATGAGATTTACAATTTAGCAGCACAAAGTCATGTTGCCGTAAGCTTTGAAACACCTGAATACACCGCCAACTCAGATGCTATGGGCGTTTTAAGAATACTCGAAGCCATTAGGATTTTAGGCTTGGAAAAAAAGACAAAGTTTTATCAGGCTTCCACTTCAGAATTATATGGTAAGGTTCAGGAAATTCCTCAAAAAGAAACTACACCGTTCTATCCTCGCTCACCTTATGGTGTTGCCAAATTATATGGTTACTGGATTACAGTGAACTATAGAGAAGCTTATGACTTATTCGCTGTAAATGGCATTTTATTTAACCATGAAAGTCCATTACGTGGCGAAAGCTTTGTGACCAGAAAAATCACCATAGGCGTTTCCAGAATCGCTTTAGGATTAGACGACAATTTAATGTTAGGAAATCTTGACGCAAAAAGAGATTGGGGTCATGCTAAGGATTATGTAGAAGGCATGTGGCTCATGTTACAACAAGACGAACCTGAAGATTATGTTTTGGCTACCAATATAACTACTTCTGTAAGAGATTTTATTATCATGGCATTTGACCATGTTGGTATTAAATTGAAATTTACCGGTGAAGGAGTTGAAGAAAAAGCATTTGTTGAAAGTTGCAATAATCCTGCATACCAGCTTCCTATTGGAAAGCAAGTAGTTGGAATTCATCCAAGATATTTCCGTCCTGCTGAAGTTGATTTATTAATCGGCGATGCTACAAAAGCCAATACAAAATTGGGATGGAAACCTAAATACGATTTGCAAATGATGGTAACGGAGATGATGGAGGAAGAATTGAAATACCAATCTAAAAAGTAATAAAGAAAAAAGCTATCAGATTTTGATAGCTTTTTTCTTATATAGATTCATGATCAATTTGAAAGGAGCCGTTATGATACCCAAAGACAGATCTCTTAAAAACGATAATTTTAGTCCGTATACACCTACCATTATGCTAATATGTTTCACTATCGCACCAAACTGTAAATAACAAAGCAAATTATATACAATTTTTTTTGTCGTATTGAATTGTAAAGGAAGTGGCTGATTGTATATTTTTTTTGCCTCAGCAAATTCACCTTTCAAAGTCATTGAAACACATTCCAGAATCTTGCGTTCATCCAAATCAGTTATTTCGATCAATGAATCTGTATTGATATTGTATCTGGCAAAATCAACAGATGGTGCATTGATGAAAGCTGTGTGAGGGTTTAACAACTGAATCATTGGCAACATTTTACCGCCACTACTTGTACATAACCAGGTGATACCACTGCTGCATCCAATCAGGAGATTACAATAATGAGACAATGCCGCATTTTCTCTGACAGAAAGTGGGCTGGCATCTAGAATCTTATCAGTTGATTGAAATGAATTAGCAGAAGACAATATCACACACGTAGAAGGCAATGCCGTCAATTGCGCTGCCAATTTCATCACCCAGTCAAATGTGAGTTGGGACTGCCCGCTTTGAGGTGCATACTCCCAAAGAATGACATTGTTATAAGCAACAATCCTGTGTTTCTGTGCAAATGCTTCAACTTTTGATTTCTCCTGTTCGCTAAGCACCAAAACAGGCTGCAAAGGAACAGTTATTTTATGTGGATACGCTCGCAATATCATTCCTCTGATGGTTCCATCATATAATGCCTGATTATCGTCCATATTGGTCGTAACAAATACCTCGTTCCACAAACCTGCCGCTTTTTCTGCGTTTATTTTCTTTTTGAATTTTCTAAAAGCAACTACATCATTTTTCGGCACATCATCAACAACACGAACTTGATCAACATAAGGATTCAAATCAATGATATTTTTACAGAATGGCGCTATCGCCCATGTCAATTCGGAGTTGGGGAAATCAATTTTTATTTGTCTGGCTACAGCAGTTGCATATAAGCAATCTCCATTGGAGAATAATTGAACAAGGAGTATTTTTTTCTGACTATTTCCCATCTATCATCATTTTTGCCAGAGTTTTAAAACTCACTTTGGGAGCAAATCCCAATGATTTGATTAATCCTGCATCAGAAACCAATTGTCTGTATTCTGCTTTAAAGTCATTTTTTTCTATGACAAAATTTTGATAATCTTTTCCTATCAGATTAAAGCATTCTTTTACCCAATCTAAAATTGAATAGCCCAAACCTGAGCTTATGTTGGCTTCAAAAACATTTTCCTGATTTACAAAAATCCAAACTCCTTCAACTACATCTCCAGCATAAGTCCATTCCTTAATAACAGCCATATCTCCTATCTCCAACATTTCATTACTTCCATTGGCTATACGAACCGCTGTTGCTGCGATTTTCTGAGCCATATGCCTTTCAGATCTTCTGGGACTGTCGTGATTGAAGAAATAACCTACATAAGTTTTTACGCCCAACATTCTGAAATACCGGGCAGCATATACAGACTGTATCCTACTTACCGAATAGGCATCTCTTGCTTCAAAAGAATCTGTTTCTTTTATTGGTAAATTTTTGTTTTCAAATTGCAATCCACTACCTGATATGAAAACCTTAGCATGGGGAGCATGTAACCTTACCGCTTCTAAAATATTGAAAGTTCCGGTTGAAATTGTTTCGTGATTTTCAAATAACGCATCATGTCGGGTTGTAGAATTTGCAGCCAGATGAAACACATAATCAGGGACTATTGTTTTGATTAATTCAGCAACTTCTGAGAAATTCGCAATATTTGTTTTTAGAAAATCTCCAGATCGGCTTACACCTATTACATCAATACCCTTCTCTTCAAGTAGTTTCGATAGGTAGAATCCATCTTGTCCATTTGCTCCGAAAATTATGGCTTTCATTGAATAATTTCTTTTTGAATAAATCCTCGCATTCAAATCTTAAAAACAAATTCGTGCATTCGTGGCAACTATATCTCACAAAACGTTCCTATGGAACGATTAATAAAAAATCATTTCGGGCTAAAGACGAAATGTTCCAATGGAACATAAAACGAAAAAACAATCCTTTGTTTCATTTTGAGCCTTTGAGCCTTTGTGGCAAAAAATAAAAAAATCTAAGTTCAAAGAAAACGTAACGTCCCTCTCAGGAGACATTGCTGAGAAATACGAACCATTTTGAACATTTTGAACTCATTAAACCTTTTGAACAAATCTACTGCTTCATTACTTCCTTTTCCTCACCGTAAATGTCGCGAAAGTATAATTGTATTTACCTACATAATAAAAATCAGGATTAGGACAATCCCATTCACCTTTATCTACAAACTCACAACTAGGCATATACGACAGCATTCTTTGCTCCATGTCTTTCTTTGTGTAAAATCTTGCATCTACTTCAGGCTTTGGTTGTCCGGACTGCCAACCATCTTTATAATCACAAGTAATTACTGCTAATCCACCCGGAGCCAACAATTGTTCTACACATTCCAAAAATGATTTGTCATCTGGATCATGTTCAATCACAGATGTTGAGAATACAATATCATAGTGATTTTTTAATGTGGTGGGCTTTGTAATATAATCTTGTAAAAAGTAGTTGATCATTGGATCAATTTCTTCAACTGTATATCCCATTTTTTGCAAACCCATCGAGGCAGTGTCTTCATAACTTCCAACACAAAGCAATTTAGGATTTGAGTATTTTTCCAAATGGCGGTAAACCGTATCAAAAACAAAAGCTTGCTGTACGTTAGCTTCGGCAATTTTCTTTGCCATTGTTGCTGGCGCGAATTCAATTAACTTTTTGATGGCAGGCGCGTAAACTTTGCGAGCTTGATTATCTAATATCCTATTGAATCCATCTGATTCACCTAAAGTCACAGGTTGATAATTCGCATTTTCATCTTTCTCCAAGTTATCGTCAGTAGCTGCTTTTGTGTTTCCCAACCAGGTAAATGTTTGACCTGGACGAGTGAGCAACTGATTTATTTTTGCTATAATGGTTCTCTTAATCCCCATTTTAGGGGCTTCGTAATAAGCAGTTTTGTGCATGATTATTGCACTGACTATTCTTTCATATTCCCAAATCAAATTGGCTTCATCCCAAGATGCAGTGGTTTTATTCAATTTTGCAACTCCTGCAGCTAAGATGCTTTTCAAAGATTGATTATCACAACATATTTCAGGATTTGATTTCAGTACATGCCTGAACATTGGACAATCTGAAACCGCTAAAGGACGATTAACAGCCAATGCAAAATCAACAGCACTGGATATGCCCCTGCCCTTTTTATCTTCATACATAAATACATTCATGCTGTTGGCAGCCAAGAAATCAAGTAGTTGTTCATTGCTCAAAAAATCATGAGAAATTTCCAACTTGATTTTTGTACCCGCAACTAGTGCCTGGCAATTAGCTGCGATTTTTTTAGCATTACTTCCATCAGCATCACCAAAAGCAGCGAATGGCATATTCAAACGAATTATGGCTTCGTCAAATTCCGCTTTTACTTTAGCTACTAATTTTTCGAAACCTTTATTAGGAGTAGCAAATCCGAAACTACCAATGGTAGTAATTGCAGAGACCGACTTTGTATTCTGATATGAAGGAATAAGTCTTCCGGTTTTGAATACAAAAGGATTTTTCAATAAAAGCGTTGGGTCAGCAGCTATATAAAAATCGAAGAGTGAATTTATTTTTTTTGAAGAGCTACCTAAAACAATTGAATTGTTGTAAGCCGTTGCAGTATCTGAAACCTCTTGGGTTACTTCATGAATGATACCAACCTGAGTAAGCCCTTTGTTAGCAAGATGGTTTTTGTAAACACCTTTTGAAACTTTAGTACATACCCATGGCATTACAGCAGGATGATAATTATAAATAACAATTTCAGGTTTATTTGTAGCAATTGCTGTATTCAATTCTTCCAAACTTTCACAAGATGCATGTATAAAATTATTCTTTGCAGATTTTTTAATCGCATTGAAGGTATTAATACCGAATTCATACACACCACATTGTTTTTTTCTGTGGGTTACAAACAATACAGTGTTACTCATATTTATTTTTTATAAATTTCAATTTTAGGAACCGGGAAAATAAAACCTGTGCCTTTATCAAGGGCTTCTTTCTCTCTTTCTAAAAATTCAGGTTTGAAATGCCAAGGCAATACCAGATAATAATCAGGATTCATGGCACGACTGTCGGCTTCACTGATAATAGGAATATCTGTACCTAAAGTACGAGCGCCATATTTATCAGGATTTCTTTCTGCAGCGCATTCAACCAAATTTTTATCAATATCGCACCATTGTAAAATCGTATTTCCTTTTGTAGAAGCGCCGTATACGTGTACACGCTTACCTTCCAATTTTAACTTCACCAACAAATCATGCAACTCTACTTTAAGCTTTTCAATTCTATTTTGAAAGGCTACGTAAGGCTTATCTGTATCCAATTCCAAATCAAATTCTTTATGTCTGATTTCGTTGATTAACTGATAATTTTCTTTGCTATCGTGTTTGCTGTTTTCTTTGTGCGTAGCATAACAACGGATACTTCCACCATTAATTTCATTGAAAGAAATTTTAAAAATCTTCATGCCACCTTTAGAAAGAATTTTCTCCAATACTGCCAAACTGTAAAACTCAAGATGTTCATGACAAATTGTATCATAACTATCCAACTCAAGCATTTGAGGCATATAGCTCATTTCAAAAACCCAAACGCCCTGAGAAGAAAGAAAACGGCTGATGCCTTTTACAAAGCTAACTGGATCTTCTAGGTCATAGAACATGGCGATTGATGTAATCACATCCAGCTTTTTTCCTTCCAACAATTTGAATAATTCTTCAGAAGGAAAAATATCTTGAACAACAGTTGCTTCTTTTACTTCCTGAGCTACGTCACTTGGATCGCAACCGTATTTGATAAAATGCTTTGGATAATAACCCAATAAAGTGCCATCATTACAACCGATGTCCAAAACAGACGGATGTTTGATTGAAGAAATCGTATCTGTAACAGAATCAACAATATCCTTAAGGTGATTTCTCATCGTGTTGTTGGTACCACTGCGATACCAATAAGCAGCGTATAAAATTTCTGAAGGCACGGAATGTTCCATTTGCAATAAACCACAAGCATTTTCATCAGCTTCTGGGTTGCAACGAACAAGCGTACAATCAATTTTTCTTTCGCTAGGCATTTCTTTGCCTGGCTTTACAAAACTTCCCTGCAGATATTGAGGGCCCAAATCAATTACTTTTTTAAGGGAAGGAGAACCGCAAACGCGGCATGTTGTTCTTTTACGAATGTGCATTATTAAAAGGTTATTTTTTTATTGATAATCATATTAACCAACAATTCATTGATGGCGTCTATACATTTATTTCTTTCTAAGTTAAGTTTGGCCAATTGATTTACAACAATATCTTTTTCATCAACGGGAACAGCTTTAAATTCATAAACCTTTTCCTGCTCGTGCCATAACCTGCAATTTACATCTGCCAGTTGATAAAAAACTTCTCCAAAATTCCCTTTCACTTCTGCTACTTCGTTGCCTTCTTTTTTAAAGACTTTATTAGCAGCGAATGTCATTCTGGAAGTCTCTATCCTTCCACTTACAGCGTCACTGATGTATTCATCGATTTCAGTTTGAAGTTGACCAGCTTGTATGGCAAGACTTTTCAATCTCGCTTCATCTTCACTATGATATTGTTTGAGCTTTACGATGGTTAATTTATCGCAAAGCATACCTAAAGTTTCTGCCATAATATTATTTCAATGTGATAGCCATTACTCGCCATCTATTCACAAGGTTGCAAAAATATTAATTTATACTGAAGGAAAACCAATAAAATCAACTTATCAGTTTTAAAAATTGATTTAGTCCCTTTTTTTTGTCTTCATCCAGTATATAACTGATGTATTTTGTATAGTATTCATGCAAATCATAGCCAGAGTCCGGAAAATTAGCGATTATCTTTTCTAAGTTTTCGAAGCCCAATTGATTGGCTTTATCAAATTCAACTGCAAATTCTTCTGAAACAGGTTTGTTACTCAACCAAACTGCAAAAACAAAAGGTAATCCAGTCATTTCCATCCAGGCGGCTGAGAGGTCATACACATAAGGAGTTTTTTTTCTTTGCAGCATGGCGCGGTCTCCAATAACCAAACCTGCCATAGTACCAGAGATGTCGTTTTCATATCCTGGAATACCTTCAATAAAAACAGGATTTACTTTCCAGTGGTTTTTCAATAACAGTTTGAGTAAAGCCACTGAAGTGCGACTTTGATAATCAAGTATGACTGTTTCTATTGCAGTAACAGGTACATCACTGAATAAGCAAACACTTGCTACTTCACCCACAGCGCCAATACAAAAATTGCCCACAATATGATATGCTGACATTTTAGGAATGATTGCAACAGGGACTAATCCTATGTCAATTTTATTGTCGAGTAATTGTTGGGCTATAGCTGCGGGATAGTCAGCCACTAATTCAATTTTATCAGACATCATCCCATTTTGAAAACCGTAAATGAGTGGCTTGGCATTTAAATAACTTACCGTTCCCACTTTTAATTTTTCCAACTGACTCATAACCTTATTTCTTAATTTTAGGAAAGACGATTTAAATAGTTATTTTTATACCTCCCTATTGGGAAGTCGCAAATTTACAATACCAAACGATATATTAATCGCTGATGGGCATAATACAGAAACAAGGGTCTAAATCTTCTTTATTTTTACTGATAGGTTTTATCATTGGTGGCGTCAATACCATTTTCTTATTCCCCAAAATATTTACACAAACTGAGTATGGACTTACCAGAGCTCTTGTAGACACGGCAACTATATTGAGTGTATTGGCCACATTGGGCACCACACCTGTTATTTATAAATTTTTTCCATATTATAAATCGCTAACTAATCATAAACAAAACGACCTCCCAATGGTCACAGGATTTGTTTGTTTGATTGGATTTATCATCATTTGTATTTCCGGATATGTGTTTAAAGATTTCATTATCAGAAAACTAGGAAAATCGCCTTTGTTTGCTGAGAATTTCTATTTGGTGTATCCCTACGCTTTTTTTATGTTGGTATTTATTTGGTTAGAATCTTTTGGCTGGGCATTGAAGCGAACTGTAACTACCAATTTCCTTCGAGAAACTTTTGTCAGAATATTCGCAACCCTTTTAATTTTCTTAGTTTGGCTAAAAATCAT
>CALCNY010000316.1 GCA_937897585.1 uncultured Chitinophagaceae bacterium
ACAAAACCTATAGCGTTCAAGCTTTTTTCTTTACAAAAACGAGCAGTAGCTGCCAAATGATTTGAAAACGCACCGCCAGAAGTAACAATCGTTTTTTTATTTGTAGCAATAGCCTCTTCAATTAAGTAATGGAGTTTGAAAATTTTATTTCCTGAAATTATGGGGTCGATGAGATCAAGACGGGCAATCCGGATTTCAAGGTGTTTATCAATGATTAAAGTTGATTCAATAGGCTGTAAACTTATATCTAAATCAAGGGCATTCATATTATTGATGTAAGGAACTATTTACTACTTTCGCAATTAGTTATTTTATCATGCAATTTAATAGTATAAAAATGAAACCAACCTTATTAATTTTAGCCGCCGGAATGGCAAGTCGTTATGGTAGTATGAAACAAACTGAAGGCTTTGGTCCTTCAGGAGAAACCATTATGGATTATTCAATTTACGATGCTATTAAAGCAGGTTTCGGAAAAGTAGTTTTTATCATTAGAAAAGACTTTGCAGATTCATTTAAAGCCAATTTTGGAAATAAATTGGAAGGTAAAATTGAAGTGGACTATGTATACCAGGAATTGAATGCATATGTTGGTGCAGAATATCAAAACCCCGAAAGAACAAAACCATGGGGGACAGGTCATGCTATTTTATGCGCTGCTGATGCTGTAAAAGAACCTTTCGCTGTTATCAATGCAGATGATTATTATGGAACGGATGCTTTTGCAAAAGCTGCTCAATTTTTAAATGCTGATTGTAATCAAAATACATATGCCATTATTGGTTATCAGCTAGACATGACTTTGAGTGAACACGGAACGGTAAGTCGTGGCGTTTGTAAAGTTGATGCTCAGCAACATTTGGAGTCGATTAAAGAATGTACCAAGATATACAAGAACGAAGAAGGAAAAGTTGTTTTTGAAGAAAATGAGCAGTTATCGGAAGTGCCTGCTGATTCCAGTGTTTCCATGAACTTTTGGTGTTTTCATCCTTCAATATTTTCAGAAACAAAAATGCTTTTTGAAGAATTCCTTCCTAAAAACACGGCTAATATTAAATCAGAATTCTTTATTCCAATTATAGCCGAAAATTTCATCGCCAATCCTGCCAATCAAATTAAAGTGATTCCCACTACTTCACAATGGTTTGGGGTTACTTATAAAGAAGATGCGCCTTCTGTAAAAGCGAGTGTAGAAAAATTGGTGGCAGAGAATGTATATCCGGGGAATTTGTGGAGTTGAGAAATGTAAAATATTGAATGTAAAATGTAGAATAGCTTGCCCCGAAACCTCGGGGTAAAAGTGACATTACGGATATGAAAAATCATTTTCTCATGAAGAGCCTCACCCCCAACCCCAAGCCCCCTCAAATCCCCCGAAGGGGGAAATTTCCTAGAGGGGAGCAAACAGTATTTTTACTGAAAAAATTCGTGAATTCGTGGCGACCCTAAGCAAAACATAATCAAAGTCCCCCTTGGGG
>CALCNY010000317.1 GCA_937897585.1 uncultured Chitinophagaceae bacterium
GCTCTTCCGATCTTAAATGAAATTGATTTTTCTGAATTGATTTACATTGATAGATTTATTAATTAATAAAGAATTTCACATGATGAAAATCTACACAACTACCGCAAAGAAAACTAAATTGATGGCTCATAATCCTGCAAAGAGATATAGCAAACTTTTTTTGCTTATTGGATTTGTTTTGTGTGTTTTGATAAATAGCGTCTATGCGCAACAGTATGTAAATAGTAATTTGTCTACAGGGACACTTAATGGAGCAGCGGTTGTAGCACCTGCAGGTTCTACTTGGAGTGAATTACAAACCGGTAATACTACTTTGGGAGTTGGTGCTACTGCAGGAACAAATACAGTGGTAGATAATTTTTATGTTTGTTCCAACTGGACGGTAACCAAGTTTACTTTTTATGGTTACATCACAGGATTGCAAGGGAGTACTACGCCTTTCAATTTTGCAACACTTGCCATTTTTAATACTGATCCTTCAACAGGCAATCCTGCTCCTGTTTTTGGCGATTTTACAACTAACAGATATAATACTTCATACTCGGCTAACATCTATCGTGTTGGCAATTCACTAAGTGATCTGGATCGTCAACTTTGGAAAATTGAAGTCTCGGTTCCTTCTGTTGCACTAATTCCTGGAAATTATTGGGTGGCTTTTAGTTTAGGAAATACACAGGCTGCAGGAACTGTTTCTTATGTTCCATTGAGCACTTATGTTGGAACTACAACTCAACCAGGTAATAATGCAAAATCAAGAACAGCTGCTGGTGTTTTTTCAAATATTACTGATGGTGGTTCTGCAACAGCTCAAGACATCCCATTTATCATAGACTATATTACAGGAACTTGCAGTGGAACACCATCTCCAGGTAACACCTTGTCAACTAATCCCGGTCCTGTTTGTCCTACTGTAAATTTCACATTATCACAATCGAGCCCAGATTGCCAAACTGGTATTACTTACCAATGGCAATATTATAACGGTAGCGCTTGGGTGGATATTACAGGTGCAACACAAAGTACTTTGACAACCAATTTTACTGCAGCCAATATTCCTACTTCTTTAAGTTCTGTTCAGTTCAGAGCTAAGGTAACCTGTGCTAATGGTGGTGCTGTGGCTTATTCCACACCAATTGCCATTGGGCAAAATAGTTTTTTGAATTGTTTTACCAACCCAGGTACTACCAACTCATGTTTCTCTGCCACATCCAGTGATGATATTTTGAATGTTACATTTGGAACTTTAAACAATACGAGTGTTATTTGTGCTTCATCAGGTAATAATGGTTACACTGATTATACAGCATCAGTTCCAGCAGCCACCAATATATTTTCTGGAATACCTAATGCGATCAGTACAAAAGTTCACAATGGTGGTGCTGAATATGCCGGCGTTTGGATTGACTATAATAGAAACAGCGTTTTTGAAACAAATGAATTCACAGCTTTATCCAACAGAACACTGAACTCTTCTTCAACTGCTTCACTCAATGTGTGGGTTTGTAATGCAGATGTTAATATTCCATTCAATGCAACTGCATATACAACAAGGATGCGTGTTAGATCAAAATTTGGTGCAGCTGTGGTTGCTACTGATGCTTATAATTCTTATACATATGGTGAAACAGAAGATTATTTTGTAAATGTTACACCAGCTACACTTTGCTCAGCTGTCCCATCGCTTTCAACTATTATTGGTTCAACCAATACCCTTTCATCAGCGTCTTCAGTTTGTCCAAATGTAAGTTTTACGCTTTCATTATCTCAAGCTTTTGGTTACTCAGGAATCACTTACCAGTGGCAATCTTCAACTGATGGAGGAGCAACATGGAATAATATTGGTACCAGTAGCGCAACTTATACAGCTACACAAACAGTTACAACAATTTACCGTTGCCAAATTATTTGTTCGGGTGGTACTACAAACACAACAACTCCTGCAACTGTCACTATGTCGCCTGCTACAGACTGTTATTGCAACTCGGGTGCAACCTCAACAGCTGATGAAGAAATTTTAAATGTAACAATCAGCAGTTTGAATAATACTAGTACATGTGGTCAATTGGCAACAGGCCCGGGATCTATAGCTTATCGTTATTCAAATTATACCACTTCTGTTGCGGCACCTTTTGTTTTTGCCGGTATTGATAATCCATTTAGTGTTCAGGTAGGAGAGTGTAATGGCAATAGTTATACCAATTCAATTGCCATTTGGATAGATTATAATAATGACGGAACTTTTGATAATGCAACAGAACGCGTTTATACATCTCCGTCAGCTTTTGGTCCTTCGACATTTTCTGGAAATATAAATATTCCTGTTGGTACAACTCCTGGAATAAAAAGAATGCGTGTTATCAGTGATGAAATAGGAACTTCAACCAACATTCCTGTTTGTGGAAATTATACCTGGGGAGAAACAGAAGACTATCTGGTAAATGTTCAGCCGGCAGTTTCTTGTTCAAGCACAAGCATTACATTAGGAAGTACATTATCAACAACTTCTTCTGTTTGCCCTAATGTGAATTTTAATCTTACACTGTCAAACACATTTGGTTATCAGGGTATAACTTATCAATGGCAATCTTCGCCCACAGGCCTTGCAGGTAGTTATACCAACGTACCTGTAGGAGGAACACCTTCAACAAGTGGTACTCAAAGTACTTACACTACTTCATTAACGGCAACTACTTATTATCAATGTTTGATTTATTGTAACCTCAGTTTGTTGGGAAATACTACCCCTAAATTAGTTTTATTGGCACCAGTTACAGATTGTTATTGCATACCTACAGCCAATTGTGCTTCATTAGACGATATCTTAAATGTAACAATTGGAAGCATCAACAATACATCTACTACGGCTTCAGATTGTGTGTCTGGTGGATATGTAAACTATACTTCTATCACACCTGCTGTTGTATTTCAGGGAACTTCGAATCCAATTAGTGTTACAGTTAATGCAGGCGGACAAGAATCTGCAGGTGTTTGGATTGATTATGACCGAAATGGCACTTTCGATGCCAGTGAATTTACTTTTATTGGAACAGGAGCTTCATCCACTACACCAATGGTTTTCTCCAACTTTATTAATATTCCGATTACCGCAAATCCTGGTATTGCAAGAATGCGTGTCAGATCAAAATATGGCAGCGCTTTAATTGCTGACGTTGAAGCATGTACGCCATTCACTTATGGACAAACTGAAGATTATTTAGTTAACATTCAACCGGCCAACAGTTGTGATAATACTTTTAATCCTGGTAATACTTTATCGACAATAAATCCTGTTTGTCCTTCAGTTCAGTTTACATTATCTTATTCCAATACCAGTCCAATATCAGGGCTTCAATGGCAATGGCAATATCTAGTTGGGGCTACTTGGACTGATATTCCTGGTGCAACCAATATTACTTTTCAAACTACTCAAACGGTAGCTACTTCATACAGAGTTGGAGTATTTTGTCAAGCTTCAGCACAAACAACTTATTCGCAGCCTCTTTTGGTAAATATGGCCAATTCAGCTACTTGTTATTGTATTCCACCTAATAGTACTTGTACAACCCAAAGTATTACGAATGTGAACTTTGCAGGGATTAACAATCCATCAACTTGTTCAAATAATGGATATATAAACTATACCGGTGTTGTAGCTGCAGGTATAGCTACAAGTGGTGCGAGCAATCCTGTTACTATTTCGGGTACAGGTGCACGTTATACCAATATATGGATTGATTACAATCATAATGGTCAATTTGAAACTACGGAATATACTTCACTTCCATATGCAGCAGCTACTACGCTGAGTGTTTCTGGTAATGTAATCATTCCTCCTACGGCGTTACCCGGTCAAACTTTAATGAGAGTGAGAGTAAGCAGTGGTTTCTTGTCAAATATATCAACATCACCTTGTATTGGTATTACCGGGGAAACTGAAGATTACCAGGTTAATATCATTGGATGTTCTCCTGTTTCTTTTGAATCATTTGCCAGTGATGCTTCTACAACATGTGGAGGTAACGCCTCTTTCAATGTACAGGTGTCTTCTTCCGTAACACCTAATGAACTATTTCAATGGCAGGTAAAAACTTCTCCAACGGCAAGCTGGACCAATATAGCAAATGGTGCTATTTATAGTGGTGTTACAACCAACATTTTGGTAATCACCGGAGCACCGCTTTCTTACAATGGATATTCTTATCGTGTTTATACCAATGGAAACTGTACTATAGCAGATACTTCTCTTTCAGCAAAATTGACTGTTACTACTACCAATACTACTGTATTTGGTACACAACCTGCTAATGCTACTATTGGTTGTGCTGGTAATGCATCATTCAGTTTCACAGTAGCTACAGGTCCTACTCCTACATATCAGTGGCAGGTAAGAGCTAACGCTACTTCTCCATGGATCAACTTGGCCAATGGCGTTAATGGTAGTACTACTATTGCAGGTGTTACAACCACTACATTAAGTCTTACATATGTAACCAATAACTTTAACGGATATCAGGTAAGAGCATATGTGTCATCACCATGTGCGCCTTCAGATACATCAGGTTTTGCTACGCTTACAGTAACACCAATTACGGCCACATTAACAATGACATCGAATCCAGTAACTGATACTATTTGTAATGGAGCTTCTATTACGTTTACTGCCAGTATGAATTTTGGTGGTACTCCAAATGCGACTGTTACAGGTACAAGCAGTTCAGGAACAACTGTTTCTTTAGCCAATACAACTGGTCTTACAATCGGTCAATATGTATCTGTAATCAGCGGTACTGGTCAGTTTGCGCCAAATACTCAGATTACGGCTATTAATCCTAATATTTCATTTACTGTAAACCAAACTCCTACAACACCAATTTCAGGAGCGGGAGCAACTATTGGAGCTTATCAATTCGGTTTCAAGTTTTATGTCAACAATATTCTTACTCAAAATAGTGCTTCAAACATTTTCACAACCAATACGCTTACTGGAACTAGTTTGGTAAGATGTACTGTATTGTTAAACGATGCTACAGGTTGTGTACCTGTAAACCCGGCAGCCAGTCCTACAAAAACAATAACAGTTACGCCTAATACAGTTACTTCGGTTTCAATAGCTTCTGATTTAGGCAATAGTATATGTGCTGGTCAATTGGTAACTTTCACAGCTACACCAACCAATGGAGGTGCTTCACCAACATATCAGTGGAAGAAAAATGGTTTTGACATTGTAGGTGCAACAGCTTCAACATATTCAACAAGTACTTTAGTAAACGGAGATATTATTTCAGTGGTAATGACTTCAAACGCTGCTGCTAATTTATGTTCTGCTCCTAATCCTGCAACCAGCAGCCCATTAACCATGACGGTTAATCCGTCTAATCCTGTTTCTGTTATTGTTGCGGCTAGTCCAGGAGTAAATATTTGCCCAGGTACCAATGTAACGTTTACGGCTACCCCAACTAATGGAGGTACTACACCTGCTTATCAATGGCAGCTCAGTACTGATGGCGGTACTACTTACAATAACGTAGGAAGCAACAGTACTACTTATTCAAACAACGCTTTAAATAGTAATGATAAAATCAGATGTATATTAACATCAAGTATCACTGTATGTACTGGAGTATCAAACCCCGCAACTTCTGCGGTATTAACCATGAGTGTAACCAGTCAGCCATTAACGGCGACATTGACTCCTTCAATATCAGGAACGGTTTGTCAAGGAACAACTATTACTTATACGGCATCCAGCAATTTGAATGGTGGAACGCCAACTTATCAGTTTTATGTCAACGGAAATCCGGTGGCCAATACAACAGCTACCACCTATGCATATACGCCGGCGGCCAATGATACCATTACCGTATCAGTAACGCCAGATGCCACATTGTATTCATGTGCAAGCCCTGCCATTCAATATGCAGGAATCAGACAATCAGTTAATGCAAGACCAACAGTTTCTATCTCTCCTTTGGGAAGTACTTGTTCGCCTGTAGGATTGAATGCGGTTGCTACAACTGGAACTGGTGCTACTTCTATAACTTATCTATGGCAATCGGCAGCAACTTCGGCAGGTCCATTTACAGGATCTTTAAGTACAGCTTCAACTTATTATGCAGGTGCCACCAACTGGTATCAGGTAACTGTAACTAATAACTTGGGTTGTGTCGCTATTTCTTCACCATACCAAGTTGCCAGTTTACCATCAGGAACCATGTCTGGTGTTTACACGATTGGTGCTGTTGCGGCAACTAACGCCAGTGGTTCAACAACTACAATAACATGCGCTAATACATCAGGGTTGGTAGTAGGGCAGGAGGTTGCGGTAACTTCAGTAAGCACTACTGGTGCCTTTGCTGCAGGTACTACTGTAACTGCCATTAACCCTAACGTTTCGTTTACAGTTTCAGTCACACCTACCACAGCATTATCAGGAGCTACCATCACTCAGGCAAGTTGTATCAACTATATCAGTTTTGCAAAAGCAATAACGGCTTTGAATACACGAAGCATTGGAGGAAACTGTGTTTTTAATGTAAGCACAGATTTCAATGAATATCCAACAGCTCGTTTGGATCTGGGAGCTGCTACATTAAATACAGCAAGTTCCACATATACCATTACCTTCCAGAAATCTGGAAGTGGTGCCAAGCCTATGATTTGGTCTTACATAACAGGTGTAGGAACATCAGCCTCTGCAACGCCTGATGGAATGTGGGCATTGAATGGAATTGACAATGTGACCATAGACGGTATCAACTTATCAGAAAGAACAGGTAACACCAACTATATGGAATATGGTTTTGGTTTGTTCAGACTTACTGCAACCTTAGATGGTGCTCAAAACAATACCATCAAAAATTGTTTAATCACCCTTAACAAAGCCAATAATGTGGCTTCGGCTGCCGGAACCATGCCTAATGGTGCTACGGGTATTTTAGTTAATAGTGCTATCAATTCAGCACTTAATACTGTTGCTGCTTCTGGTAGCACAACAGCCAGCAATTCAAATAATAAATTTTACACTGATACCATTCAAAACTGTTTCAATGGTATTGTATTAACAGGATTCCCATCAACCACAGCTTCAACCACACAGTCTGATGGAGATTTTGGAAATGATATCGGTGGTACCAACGCATCAACCGGAAACATTATCAGAAATTTTGCAGGATCAAGTGCCAATGAAGCGAATGGTATCAAAGCTACTGCACAATGGAATTTGAACGTATCGTACAATAACATCAATAATATAGCAGGAGGTGGAAGTGCAGCAACAGCTACATTGTTTGGAGTCAATGGAGTTTCTGGTGACAGAGGAAATGTGAACATAAATAACAATACCATAAATGTAACCAATGGGGGCAACAATCCTGTTACGGCTATTTCAAATTCAATTGGAAATGCTGTCTCTTCAAACACTGTAAGCATCAGTAATAATGATATCACCGGTGGAAATGCAAGTTCTTCGGGGTCAAATTGCACTGGTATTGTAAATGGAGCAGTTTGTACAAATCTAAATATTAATGGTAACAATATACACGATATGTTCCTTTCTAATGGAGTTGGTGTTGCTGGTACTGGTGCTTGGATGGGTATTAATAATAATGCTACCAATTGTGTCAACGTAAGTATCAGTAGCAATACAATATCAAATAATATTATTTACAGTTATGCCACAGGATCTACCGTAAACGGTGATTTCATCAAGACTTTATCTGTTGTTACTTCAGCTACTCTTAACAACAATACCATTTCAGGTAATACAATTGGATATTCTTCTGCATTAGGAACAGGAACCTATAATATTGTTGAAACTACTGGAAGTATATTTACTCCAATTTATTTAAATGTTGGAACATCAACAGCAACTAGTGTTCAAGGAAACACTATTAAAGCAATTGCAATTGGTGGTTCTGGAAGTGGTACTTCAACCACATCTCCATTTATTGGGATATTCTTGCCTTCAACATCAGGTTTAACTACCATTGG
>CALCNY010000318.1 GCA_937897585.1 uncultured Chitinophagaceae bacterium
GACGTGTGCTCTTCCGATCTGCACAGGAAACGCCAGTTTATTTTAAGGGAGCAACTATTTACCCTATAACGGGTGCGCCCATAACAAATGGTGTTTTTGCTGTTCAAAACGGAAAAATTCTTGTTGTAGGAAAGGAAGGCACGGTTATTCCTGAAAAAGTTCAAGTTGTAGATGTAACCGGAAAAATTATAATGCCTGGGTTGATTGACACCCATTCTCATTTGGGCGGCCCCGATGGAGGAGACAATTCCAATCCGTTAAATCCAGAAACAAGAGCAATGGATGCGGTTAATCCCACAAGCGATGGTTTTAAAAAGGCTTTGGCGGGAGGAATTACTACTTTAAATGTGATGCCAGGATCTGGGCATTTGATGGGTGGACAAACCGTTTACCTAAAAATGAGAGAAGGTAACACGATTGAAGAATTGATGATCATAAACGAAAAAGGTGTTACCGGTGGTATGAAGATGGCAAATGGAACCAACCCCATGAGAGGTAATGGAGGATTTCCGGGAACCAGAGCGAAAAGTGCTTCTTTGGTAAGAGAGTTGTTTTTAAAAGCACAGGAGTACAAATCCAAAATTGATAAGGCAGGAAAAGACAGCAGCAAACTTCCTGAAAGAGATTTGAGAATGGAGCCTTTGGTAGAAATATTAAACGGTAAAAGAGTGGTTCATTTTCACACACACAAATCAAATGATATATTAACGGCTATTCGTTTGTCGAAAGAATTTGGTTTCAGAGTTGTATTGCATCATTTATCAGAAGGCTGGATGGTTGCTGATGAAATAGCCAAAGCTGGTGTTCCATGTTCTATCATTAACATAGAAGTTCCCGGAGGAAAAATGGAAGCTACAAATTTGACTTTACAAACTGGAGCTGCACTAGAAAAAGCAGGTGTGATGGTAGTTTTTCATACCGATGATGGTGTAACCGATTCAAGATTGTTTTTAAGAACCGCAGCGCTTTCGATAAGAGAAGGCATGAGCAGAGAAAAAGCATTTGAAGGATTGACAATAAATGGCGCAAAAATTCTTGATCTATCAAAAAGTATAGGCTCTCTTGAAAAAGGGAAAGACGCTGATTTCATCATTTTGAATGGCGATCCGTTTAGCGTTTATACTCATGTTGAACAAACTTGGGTTGAGGGTAAGAAAAGATATGACTTTAATAACCCAGCTGATAAAGCATTTTTTACCGGCGGCTATGGTGTGTATTCAGCAGAGAGAGGAGAATTTCATCATCATGATGGGGAAGAGGAAGATGGGGTTGGGAATTAGTAAATTGAGGGATTGGGTATCACAAAAAAAGAAAAAATATTCATACTTATATTCTAATAACATAAAAAAGAAAAAATGAAAAGTCAGATCTTAAAAAACAAAATGGCAATAGCAATTGCTTTATTGATGGCCTCTACATTATTTTTTTCCTGTAAAAAATCAAAGGTTTGTACTCCGGTTACAGTTAGAGATACGATTTACGATGTAAAAGACGGATTGATTGCTTATTATAATTTCAATGGAGGCAATTTGAACGACAGCAGCGGCTTTGGAAATAACATAGTAGAAAATTATGCCACACCTACAACAGACAGATTCGGAAAAGCTAATAATGCTTATTTATTCAATGGGTCTTCGTGTTTCATGAGAGTTCCAAATAATAATACACTCACCCCATTCAATATTACTATTGAAGCTATTTTCAGAATTGATGGGTATTATTCAGGAATTTGCCGAGGCAATGAAATACTCTCAAAAGGTTACCCGGATGGAGCGGCCGGAAATTATCTGATGAGATTTCAAGATGCAAGTCCATGTTCAGGAAGTTTAGATACGAACAGTGTAACCTTGTTAGGAACTTCAGCAGGAATCGGAATCAATAGTGATACTTCAAAATTACATACAGGAAAGTGGTATCAGTGTGTTTACACTTATGATGGTAAAAAAGCAAGAATATATGTGGATAGTAAACTTAAAATTGAACAAAACGCCACCCTTACTTACGCACCCAATTTCAAGGATTTATTCATTGGAAGAAACGGAAGTACAAATTATCCCTATTACTTCAATGGCGCAATTGATGAAATTAGAATTTATAACAGAGCATTGTCTGCAAATGCTATCAACCAGCTTTACAATGCAACGGAGTAAAATGTCACAGATTTGATCCTTTCATGCGAAATCAAATACTAATAGCTAATAGTAAACAAAAAATATTTTAATGAAAAAAACGATTTTAACATTCGTATTCTTTTGTCCATTTTTTCTGATGGCACAGATTGCCATTAAAGCAGATGTGCTTTATCCTGTTTCGACTATGCCTATACGTGATGCTGTGGTATTAATTAAAGATGGTAAAATAAAATCTGTTGGTACAGCAGCAACTATTAATATTCCTGCTGAATATAAAATTTATACTGCCAAATCAGTAACACCTGGTTTAGTTGATGCCAGAACTGTAATTGGCATGTCGGGTGTTTTGAACATCGCTGCAGATCAAGACCAGCTTGAAAAATCAAGTCCGATTCAACCAGAATTGCGAGCTATTGATGCTTATAACCCTGAGGAGAAGCTGGTTAAAACCGCAAGAGAATTGGGCGTAACGACCATGCATACAGGCCATGGTGTTGGCGCATTGGTAAGCGGACAAACCATAATCGTAAAAACTAAAAAAGGAAATGTGGACCAAGTGACACTAAATCCTTTTTGTATGCTTGCCATGACGATTGGTCCTGATGTAAGTGGAAATTTTTCTTCTCCCGGAACAAAAGCCAAACAGATGTCGATGATTAGAACAGAGTTGTTGAAAGCTAAAGAGTACCTTAAAAAAATGTCTGATAAAGATTCTGCAAAAAGACCAACCTATGATTTAAAAATGGATGCTCTATCTAAAATGCTGAAAGGAGAAATAAAAGCTTTGATAACTGCCAATCGTTCTGTAGACATTATGAATGCTATAAGACTATCTAAAGAGTTTAATTTCAAATTGGTAATTGATGGAGCAGCAGAAGCTTATTTATTAACCAATGAAATCAAAGAAGCAAAAGCAGAAATTATTTTACATCCAACCATGGCACGTAATGAAGATGAAATGGTGAATATGAATCGCGAATCTGCAATTTTACTCACCAAAGCCGGAATACCCGTTTCTATTGAAAGTGGCTATGAGTCATATGTTCCTAAAACAAGAATTGTATTGTATGAAGCTGCTGTGGCTGTGTCTTATGGTTTTTCATTTGATGAAGCCTTGAAATCAATCACATTGAATCCTGCGAAATTATTGGGAATTGATAAGCAAGTTGGAAGTATTGAAGTCGGAAAAGATGCGGATTTGGTGTTATACAATGCAGATCCTTTTGAATACACAACAAAAGTTTGTACAGTTTTTATTGATGGGACTGAGGTATCTAATTCTTGTAATTAATTGCATTGAAATACTAGTGTAAATAATTAAATACCATTAGCACTATTATAATAAAAATTCCTATTAAAGATCCTGCAAATAAATACTCAGCAATAGTCTCCAGTTTTTCTTCAGCTTTTTCAGAGGCTGCTCTAATTGAAAAAAAAGAAAACAAAGATGAGCCGATGAGCAATAATGCGATTACAGAAGTCGATTCGTCTATCATACTACTTTCGGCGTAATTACCTATATGAAAAGAAGTGATTACAAAAAGACAAAATCCTAGCAAATTAGCGGAAGTATTTAAAATATTCGCAGATGTTTTTTTAGTCATTGTTTGATTTGTTTTCTGGATTTATCTTTTTTTGATTAGCTACAAATAATGAAGAAATATATGCAGTAAATGTTCCAAACAATCCAACTCCTGCAGTCATTAAAACCGCAGCTAAAATTCTACCTTCAGAAGTTACGGGATATCGATCACCATAACCAACTGTTGTAATCGTTACATAAGACCACCATAGTGCATCGCCAGCAGTTTTGATGTTACTATGTGGGTCGTGTTCTACTTGTAAAATAGCAATGGAAGAAAAGATAAGAAGCAAAATAGCAATCACCAATACAGAGGTAAGTGTTCCTTTAATTTTATTAGCAAAAATATGATTTACTAGATGTCTGGTGGTTTTAAAAGCTCTTATTACTCTAATCAATCTTATCAAACGAAAAACTCTACCTACTCTCAAATAGCCAACTAGCGGTATGCTGGATAATAAATCAATCCATCCCCAATGCATAAATTTTGCTTTGTCTTTTGCATGGTAAAGATTGTAACAAAATTCAAAAAAGAAGAAAGCACAAATGGTGTGATCGATGTAGATGAGTAGCTCTTCGGTTTCATATTGTAATTTAAAAACCGTGTCAATAACCAAAGCACCTAATACATAAATGGTTAGAATAAATACCAGAATATTTAACGTACTTAATTTATGCTCAGTTTTATTATCTGCTGACATTGATTTGATATTTTTCAATTGATTTTGTGCCAACAATTATTTATTGCTACAAATCAAAAGTTATTATTTGTCAAACATAATTAATTAATAGGGAAAAAAGGGAATGTAATAGGTTTGTTCTTTCTATTAATCACACCGGTCCCATTCCATTTCTAAAAATAATTCCCATACTTATTGAATAACAAATCAAGGAAATAAGTAAACCAATAATAAGTCCAATAGCGACCCTGAGAAATTTAGCAATTTTAAAATATCGCCAAACCAGCAAAACACAAATTATGGGTGATAAAAACATAAGAACCCAAAATATTTCTCCAATTGCATCTTTAGTTTCTTCTGTCATTTTGTAAAAAAATAGTAGAGTAAAAAAATTATACAACAAAACATCAAAATATACAACAGATCGTTTTTAAGAGCGCTAAAACTTTTCTTTTTATAAAAAATCTGAAAGAAAAAATATCCTAGCAATAATATAGGAATA
>CALCNY010000319.1 GCA_937897585.1 uncultured Chitinophagaceae bacterium
CTTTTGCCGTGCAGCTTCCCCATCGTTTTGGCATTGAACGAAATTCAATGGATTTTGGCTCAACTTTATACTTTTTAAAGTTCTCAATTAAGGGTAATGCTATTGATGGTATTTTGCTCTTTGCCTGAGACAAATACCAGCCTTCTAGTAAATTCTTTACATTACTAGAATTCTTGGCAATTACAAGCAGGTGCTTCCCTTTAAGTTTTACGGATTCGTCTTGCCCAATGATTACATTTAATAAATATTGTCGGCCCAGGTACAAGTGAGTTTCTCCACTTATAAATTTCCTTTTAGGTGTTTTAGGATGAAATGATAAAAAGTAACTCAAATTTCGAAGGATCCATGGAGCACGTTTGACTAACTTCAATTCAATTTTGTGAATTTCAGCATCAACAGGAGCATTTACAATTACCTCCATTTCAGGTGTGACTGTTATACCTAGTGTTCTCCGTTCTGAGTGCTGTAGAGTGTAATCGATGGTTGCCGATCCAAATAGAAGTTTTCGTTTACTCATTTGTATCTAATTTTAGCGACATCAATACAATCGCCTGCAAGTTTGTCCATCTCGCCAAAACTTAAAGCAACATTGTATTTGTCACGAACTTCATCGATTAAATAGTCACCTATTTCAATTAAAAGTTTCCCAGTTATATTAGATTTGTTTTGCCAATCTATCACAGGTTTTCCATTATCGAGGGCAGATTTTCGAATAAGCTCATCAATGTTTAATGCTGTCTCAACAGAAACTTCTTTGAGTATAATTTCATCTTGTATTTTGTCGGAAAGCAATTCTTTAGATATTCCATAAAATGCTTTCGCCTCTTCTTTACCTACCAACGAATCTGGAACTTCATTGTCGGTTCTTGTTAAGACATTGTCCATAATATCTTGGACTTTTGTTAAATACTGAGCCTCTGAAATTCTTTTTGCTTCGTAATCTGCAATGGTCTCCTTAAGTAATTGAGAAAACTTCTTGTAGAAGGCAGGATCTTCATCCATTTTCTCTGTAATGTGTTTAGATGTTCTGCTGGCGATTTTATCAGCCTTTGCGGCTTTTCCTGTTGTGTGTTCTAATTCTTCTTGAAACTTATCTCGGTCAAAAATATTGACCAACTGAGTAATCGTTTCGATTTTCTCGGTTGTGATATGAGTATCAATTAACTTTTGAATTTGACCTTCATACTGCTTATAATCTACCTCGTCGCTATATCGTTCGACCACTGCTAAGCGTAATTTTAGGAACATAGCAAGATCTTCTTTATATCGACTAATCGCCTTTTCATCTACTTCTTTGTGAAATTGAATTGATGACAATGCCATTTTTAGACATTTAGCAAACGAAGCCAGCTTGTCATAGAAAACCACCCGAACAGCCTCATCCTTCAAAATAAGCTGATATGCTTCCGCATCACGTTTATTTGCAACAGTTTTAAATATATCCCAAACTTCAGCGTGTTTCTGAGGCAGCTTACTCACTTCTTCATTGATATTGGTTAGGGTGCCAGTTAAATCTTCTTTGTCAAATTCATCAAATGAAGAATAAACTTGTAAAGCATCTCCCAAATTCTCAATCACTCCATAGTAATCAATAATATATCCAAATTCCTTATCTGGATATAAACGATTCACCCTTGCAATTGCTTGCAATAATTTATGCCCTTGAAGGTTTCGAGTTAGATAAAGTACAGTGTTTTTCGGTTCATCAAATCCTGTCAAAAGTTTATCAACGACAATAATGATTTCAGGGTCTTTCTGATTTTTAAATCTATTAATGATGTTCTTTTCATAGCTTTTTGCATTTCCATGCTCATCCATCATTTTCTTCCAGAACTGATTCTCTTTTTCAGTTGATTTTTCATAGGCACTATCTTCTCCTTCTCTTTCATCCATGGAAGAAATTAATACTTCACTACTGACAATGCCAATTTCATCTAGGTACTCCTTGTACTTTATCGCATTTACTTTTTTATCACAGACAAGTTGACCTTTAAATGGTGTTTTACCTTGCCAGTTATCACGGAAATGATAACTGATGTCCCAGGCAATCATCCTCATTTTTTGCTCCGCTGAATTTAAATGATCATGCCGAGCAAACTTCCTTTTGATATCAGCTTTTTGGTATTCCGTCAGCGGTTCTGAAACCATACCAAAGAAAGTGTCTAATGGGCTTGAATTCACATCTTGAAGCGCTAATCTTCCTTCGTATAACAAAGGCACAACAGCCTTGTCATTCACAGCTTGGTCTACTGTATAAGCATCTATAATTCCACCAAACTTACCTGCAGTGCTTTTATCTTTTTTAAATAAAGGCGTTCCTGTCATTGCAATAAAACAGGCATTTGGAAGTGTTTTTTGCATGTCAATGTTGAATGTACCGTGCTGAGTGCGGTGACCCTCATCTACTAAAACAAATATGTCATGGCTTTCAAGTGGTTTACTTATTTTACGAATAGCAGCATTGAACTTATTGATGATTGTAGTAACAACGGCATCACTCTTACTCTCCAATAACTCAACAAGTCTTTGACCGGTGGAAGCATTTTCAACAAAACGACCACATTTCCTGAAAGTTTTGGTGATTTGGTCATCCAAATCTGTACGATCCGTAACCAATACTATTTTAGGGTTGCGAATACTAGGCTCCATAGCAATAGCCTGCGCTAGCATAACCATGGTTAATGATTTTCCACTTCCTTGTGTATGCCAAATAACACCTCCGCTGCGTTTCCCTTGTTCAATATTTTTGATCCGTTTCATGGATTTCTTGATGGCAAAAAACTGTTGGTACCTTGCTACCTTTTTTTCTCCGTTATCAAACAATACATAATTGAAAACGAAATCCATTATTCGTTCCGGACGACACAATCCATACAAATATTCATCCTGTGCTGTAGGCAATACTTGATTACTTTCTAAGGCATCAAAATATCTGCGTACATATTTAAATCGATCAGAAAACATTTGACTTGAAACCTCTACAGATAGTGGCTCATTCTTGATGCTTTCAAGTTTACTTTTATATGCTAGTTCTTCAGAGGAATCATCAAATTTCTCTTGCCATTTAGCCCAGAATTTTTCGGGTGTAGCATTCGTTGCATAAGCAGCATCTTGCGTAGCAATGCTCAATGTTAATTGAGAAAAAACATATAAGCTCCGAATTCCATCTTCTTGCTGATTTCGCAAATGCTGACTAATTGCTTGTTTCAATGGTTCCTTCATATCTGGGCGTTTGCACTCAATGATGCACAGTGGAATCCCGTTGACAAACAAAACAATATCCGGACGATAATGCTCTTTACTAGTACTGCGCATTACGCTGTACTCTTCCGTTACATGAAAAACATTGTTATTGATATTTTTCCAGTCGATGTATTGAAGTGTGAAACTCTTTTTATCCCCATCAACGCTTTGTTCCAGAGCTTGACCAAGTGTAAGGAGATTGTAGGCCTTTTCACAAGCAGCTATATACCCTTCATTCATTGGCAAATTTTTCAAAGCCAAAACTCCTCGATCAATATTCTCATCTGTAAACAAACTAGTCTTATGAGCGCTTACCTTGATGCTATTAATTTCTTTAAGTTGCTTCTTCAATACATCTTCCAGTATGACATTGGTGCTTTTGCCACCCCTAAGGCGCTCAGCTTCTGCTGGACTCAAATAGGTATACCCCAATTTTACAAGCATTTGTAATGCCGGTATCTGGCTAATATGATCTTCTTTAAAACTTGGTGTGTCCATCTCGTTTTATTCTTCTTTTATAATGTTTTGCTGAATTTCTGGCTAATTCAAAAAGGCTCTGAAAAGCTTATATATCAACACTTTGCGATTTAGCTATCGGATTCTGGAAGCTTTTTTTGGCGAATTTCTGGCGAATTAGGATTAGCAAGTTCTCCTAACCGCTGCATCTCTTTACGCTTTTAAATCGGCTATAATCATCAGTTTTTATTTTGCCTTATCACCAATTCCTGAGTTAATTATTGACTTCAATCCAGCAGATGCTGGATGCTCATCTTTCATGTAAATACCTTTAGGCTTGGAATAAACATTCATAATAGAATCAACAATTAATTGTTGTTTTAGCTTATTCGTTTCAATGCCATCCAATTTATCAGCATACGGATTAATCGTTAAAGCAACAGCGGTTTTAAATGCATAATCTTCCCACAAACTTCTTTCTTTGGAATATTGAGTTAATGCAAATCCAAGTGCCACAAACAAAGGAGATGTCTTCAAGAAGTTAAGAAATACAGAATCCCATTTCGGTTCTAAATGAAAGTTTGTACCGAAATCAGTAATAAGAAGAAAAATCCAGCAAACGGTTAAAATTGTAACAACGGCTGAAATGATTCCCCACATTGTGACACTTCTTTTTAATTCACGAGCTCGCTTGTCAAAACTATGAGCCAAAACGGTGTCAGCAGCAAACCCAGTAAGCTTTACTATTTCTTGTTTCTTCGACTCAATGTAAGCTTCAAGTAAATTGTACTCGTCCAATTTAGTATTAACTGAACCAAGAGTTGTTTTAGTTTGAGTAATTAAATCATTCAATTGTGTTGTCAATACATTCGAAGATTTTTTATATTCTTCAAAAGCCACTTTCTGATTTTCAAACTCAGTTTCAATTTCAGTTTGTTTTTTTGATTGGTTGGAAACTATATTTTCAAGATTGGTTTCTTTAACCTTAGCCTCTGTCAAAACATTTTGAATGTCTGCAAGAGTTGTATTTGAAGACTGTTGATTATTAGTAAGAACAGTGAACTCTTCTTTTTTCACTGCAAGAAATGCATTTACATTTTCGGTTGCCAAATTAAATTCATTTACAAGCTCATGGTTTTTGTCAATGAATCTTTTCAGTTTTTCTTCAACTACCGTTAATTCCCGGACCAATTTTTCGAAATCAGTTTTTGATTTTTCTCCCTTTACTTTATTTCTATCCCAAAATCCATTGATTACCTGATAATAGATCAAGCTATCAATCCGAGTTGCTACTGAAGCAAAATCGCCTGATTGTAACCATGAGGCTATGTTTGCAAAATCACTTTCTATATTTACAGATCCATAGTCATTTTGAAAATTCTGACTTTGTGGAAGAATTAAACCAAGCCCATCGTTCAATTCTGCCTTAAGCTGCGAACAGATTCTCTGCAAAAGCTGTATGAACTGAGCTGCATTAAAACTACCTATCTGAATTTTTTGAGCATCACCTTCTGATGAATATTGAGCATTTAGTAATTCATTCATGTTTAATTTTTCAATTTGCTCAATTGAATTCAAAACATTTTGTCGTTGAG
>CALCNY010000320.1 GCA_937897585.1 uncultured Chitinophagaceae bacterium
TAGCATTTACAAACAAACAAGAGGCAGAAAAAGTTGGACCATTGATCAGCAAATAAGCATGTCCGTTAAAATGATTTTTCACTTTAGGTTTGAAATATTTTCTTTCGTAACGAGAAAGATGATACTGACCATCATTCTTCTTTTTAGCAACAAATGCAAATCCCAAATTATTCAACCATTTCCCTTTAAAATATTTTGAATATGGTTTTACATTATTGGATTTCGAAAAAACAGAATCTGCTACTTTAAATTTGGTATCCGAAAAATATTTAGTGAACAAGGTTGATGTACTTACATTTCCACCGCCATTGGTTCTGATGTCCAAAATCAAATTAGGTATGTGATTTTTTCTAATTGTTCTGAATGATTTTCTAAAAAAACTCCTAAGTCTACCATTAGAAAAAGTATTCAATCGCATGATAGCAAATTGTGCGGTACTGTCTATTTGCAAAGAACGATAACTTGTTATTTTTTTAATTTTAGGCGTCTCAATTTTTTTTGTAATTACTACAGAATCCTGATTTATTGGTTTTATTGTTGTGTCTTTTCCCGGAATATATAGTGGCAAAACTGCAGAGAGAATGTTTCCAGATGTATCAGCATATAAAATATTATATTCTTTACTAAGCCCAAATACATAATTGTGCATTGCCGGAAAATTGCTGCTGATTCTGATGAAGTTCACGTTATGAGCATAACCATCTTCTGACAAATGGTCTAGCATCGTTGAAAGAATATCTTTTGCAGTAATACCATTTATACTTTTTATTATAAATCCTCTTTTGAAAATACTGTCTTTAAGATGTAAATTCCCTACAACTGCCATGGTATCATTCCATACTTTAAGCTCCAATGGAAATGAAGGTGATTTTTTATTTTTATTTTGCTTGATGCTTTGCTTACTTCTCATTACCGAAGTATGTCCGCAATGAATTTTATTAAGTAATGGAGCGATTACCTGCCAGGTAAACTCTTGTTCTGTCATACTATCCTGGATTTTATTTTTATAAAATTCAAGATAATAGTCCATGCTGTCTTTTGAGGTGTACCAGTAAAGTGATGGATGTTTCGATTCAAGAATATTTTTCAAAACATGGTAATCTGCATGAAGTTGTTTTTGTTCGTACTTTTTATTTACAGAGATGACACCTGAATGTTTACACGATAAAAAAAATAATGAAACAGAAAACAGTAAGGGTAGAAAAAAATATCTCATGGTTGAATTAAAATCAAAGTATAAAATTATAGCTTTTACAGATTTAATTCAATTATAAATCCAAGAGTAATTTATGCCGTAGATGTATTCTGTTAATAAATCAACTTTCTAAAAAGATTTTCTTCTGATTACATTTTCTGAGAAATGATCCATCTTATACATTACATTGTCAATAACATATTTTAGTTGTTCATCTTTTTTTTGAATGCTTCCGATTAAAGCATAAAGTAATTCTTTATCCATTACTTCATTTTTTTCAGAAGGTGCAACATTGGAGTATGTTTTTTCTTTTACGACATCATGCGGATCAGAAAACAAATTTTCAATCTCTATTTCTAAAGTTATCGCAATGTCTTCAAGCTGACTGAGTGTAATTTCAGACATGTCGTTTTCTATATTGCTTACAGCTGCTTCCGACATTTTAAGTGCGTTGGCCAGATCTTTTTGCTTGATGTCATTCATGCCTCTCCATTTGCGGATGTTGTTGCCAATTTTTATTCTTTCATAACCGCCTGCGTTTAAATTTGATTTCATTTGAGTGTGTTTTAAAATTAATAATTAGAATGTAAAATTATTATGAAGTCGATTTTTTTCAATGGGAAAATGAACCTATATCAAACAGAAAATAACAAGAGAATATTGTGGATTTCACAGTAAATAAAGTGCTGAATAAAGTTATGCTGTGACTGAATTTTCTTCAGTGTTTTTTATTGGTTTTTATTTCGACACTATTCAATTTTGTGTCATCAATGGCCATTGTTCGGTTGACTGCTTTAACCGTAATCAAAGCAAATTTTAATCAATCAACTTAAATTATTTACAATGAAAAAATTATTAATTATTACCCTAGTTATGCTTTCAGCAACCTGCTTTTCACAATCCACAAAAACTAGTCCTGATGGCGGCGGAGGCATTCCTCCATGTCCTGATAATTATTGTCCATCAATTAATTTCTCTATGGACTTGCTTAATCTTCACAAACCAAGAACCAGTTGTACCAGCGGATTAGGCATTTGTTTAAAATTTTCTGTTAGTCTGAATTGCAATCCTTGTATTGGCAAAAGCTATATCAAAGGAGACAAAGTAAATCTTTGGATGACATCAAACGGACAAACAGCTACACTTCGTTTTCCTGTAAATGTAAAATTTGAAAAAGGGTTTGAAAAGGCAGATTTCTCTACTTTTGAAATTGAAGACAAAGCTCTTTCATTTACTTTTGAAAACGGTGTTACTAAATTGGTAAAAGGAGGATTATATCCGGTTTCACAGTCAGGAGATGAATTTGTTGTTAACCTTAATTTTTATTAAATCATATGCTCTGAAGCTGGCGTAAATGCTGGCTTCAGAGTTTTTTAAAAATAACAGCTATCAATTAAAAACTTATTATCATGAAGCCTATTAAAATCTGTTTGTTGTTTTTATTAATTGCAATTTCGGGATGTAAATTGTATGTCAATCACAAATTCCATTTAGAAAGAAAATTTGATTTTAAAGACAAAGCGTCATTCCTTAAATATCTGAAATCAAAAAATATATTTGATGAGAATCATATTCTTTATGTTGACACAGATTGTTATCAAAACTTTATCAATGAGAAATTACAACAAGACAGCTCCATCATTTATCAAGGTTGTTATGTAAATGACTCTGTTTTCATCAATAGAAGTAGCCTGTTAAATGGAAACACTTCCTGCATAAGCCGAATTGACCTTGAAATAGCTGCTAATTTTAAACGTACAACAATTCCTGATAGCTTGCTTATTACAGGTAAAAGCATTTCATCTTATCATTTGAAACACCTCAATGACAACAGCCCTTTTTACATGAACCCTAAAAAGAAAATTAACTTGTTGCTGGTATATGCTTATTCATTGGGTACATACTATGATGAACTGTATCGAAAAATCATATTGTTGACAAAAGAAAATGAAACCATTGCAGACACTTACCTGATTTGCGTGGATCCTGTTTACCTTTTAAAATAATACTTTGAAAAACTTAAATCTATTGATAATTACAATCTTGCTTTCAATAAACATGAATGCGCAAAATTTAGAATTAACTACTTTAAAAAGAATAGAACCAATTACCATAATTACATCCAATTATGTAAGCATGCCTGATTGTTCAATGGCAAACAAAAAAGTTTTTGATTTTAATAACCCATATACTTACATGCAATTGATGGTAGATGAAAGTGGAAATTCTTATCAAATGCTTTACCAAACAAATATTACAGATGCGCTTGAATATCTATCCCTTAGCAACAATGCCAATTATCAATGTTTTGCTGTAAAAAAAAATGAATACTGCAGTTGTGTAAACAAATCACATGAAGAAACATTTTCTTCTTTACAAACTTCGGCTACGCTTGACTGTGCGGTTCGAATATTAAGAAGATGTACTCCCTAAATTTATTTCTTTATATGGTTCCATCCTTGTGCCACCAATTCGTGCTTATTACCTGCTCTGGTAATTAAGTGCTTGCCTTCTGCAGGCGCGGTGATGTAACCAATTACAGAGATAGAAGGATTTGATTTTATTTTCTCATAATCCTCTTGAGAAACTGTAAATAGCAATTCGTAATCTTCGCCTCCACTTAATGCACATGCTGTTGGATCTAATAGTAATTTATAAGCAAACTCTTTTGCCTCTTCATTGAAAGGAAGTTTGTCTTCATAGAGTACACAACCTGTATCGCTTTGTTTGCAGATGTGCATGATATCACTGCTGAGACCATCACTTACATCTATCATACTAGTTGGTAATATTTCTGATGCTGCAAAAAACTCGATAATATCTTTTCTGGCTTCAGGCTTTAATAACCTGGCTATTATATTTGTTTGACCTTCAAGATCAGGCTGGGCGCCGGTTTCTTGAAAAATCTTTTTTTCTCTTTCCATTAATGTCAAGCCTAAGAATGCACTACCTAATTCGCCACTCACACAAATCAAATCATGTACATTAGCGCCGCTTCTTTTCACAAAACTATCTGGAGCCACTTCTCCAATAGCAGTCACACTAATGATAAATCCTTTTTGTGAAGAGCTAGTATCGCCTCCAACAAGATCCACATTGTACATTTCACAAGCTGCATATACACCCGCATAAAATTCATCTAATGCCTCCAAGCTAAATCTATTACTAAAAGCAATACTCAATACAATTTGTGATGGAATGGCATTCATCGCATAGATATCACTAAGGTTTACCACAACAGCTTTATACCCTAAATGCTTTAATGGTGTGTAAGACAAATCGAAATGAATACCTTCTATCAATAAATCTGTAGATACTACTGTTTGTCTTCCAAAATGATCAATAACTGCTGCATCATCACCTACACCTAACAGTGAAGAAGCATTTTTAAATTCAATATTTTTTGTAAGGTGTTCTATCAATCCGAATTCACCCAAAGAGCCGATTTCCGTACGCTGATCCATTATTACTGATTATAATTATTAAGTTTATTTTTCTCCTCTTACATAAGCCAATAGCTCATCATGGATTTTTCCATTGGTAGCGAGTAAATGAGGCTGGTAGGGAGAATAATGATTGCCTTCGAAATCTGTCACTTTTCCTCCAGCTTCTTCTACCATTAGAAATCCCGCAGCACTATCCCATGCCTGTAATTTATGTTCATAAAAACCATCGAATCTTCCTGCAGCCACCCAACATAAATCTATTGCAGCACTGCCCAATCTTCTTACAGGAATTCCCTGCCGAACGAGCTTTGAAAATACCTGCAAAGGACCATTTGGACTGTCTAAATAGGTATAAGGGAAACCAGTTACCAGGCAACTTTTTATAACCTGGTCTTTATTGCTGACATGAATACGCTTGTCATTTAAATAAGCACCCATTCCGCGTTGAGCGAAATACAATTCATTCATAAAGGGATTGTATACCGCACCTAAAATCATTTCGCCGTTTTTTTCAACACCAATACTTACACAACAAATTGGGATTCCATTGGCAAAATTTACCGTTCCGTCAATTGGATCAATAATCCACTTGTATTCACTTTGTGAAACAATTTCTCCTGTTTCTTCACTTAAAATAAAATGATCAGGACAATCGAATTGTATCGTTTCAATGATGGCTTTTTCAGCTGCATGATCTGCTTCTGTAACCAGATTATTAATACCTTCTTTGTTTGTTATTTGAAACTGACCGTTGAAATAATGCTGTAGTTGTGCGGCTCCGGCTTGTACCGCGTTTAATAAAGTACTTTTAAACATACGCAAATATAATGAATTAGGTTTTTGGTGTTTATAGAAATAGATATTGAGAGTTTTTTAAACAGGTATTAATGTTGTTTTTCTCGGGTTTCAATCATTTCACCGTTTAAATGGTAGAATGTTTATCAAATGTTTTTAGAACAAATATTTATGTTGTTTTTCTCAACTTTCGCTCATTTCACCGTTTAAATGGTGCAATGTTTATGAAATGTTTTTAAAACAATTAATTCATGTTGTTTTTCCCAACTTTCACTCATTCCACCATTTAAATGGTACAATGTTTACCAAATAAATCCCCCGATTTTTTGATGATTGCTTTAAAACTGCTTAATTCGTGTTCAAATCAGCAAAGTGAAACTCTCTGTAATCATTGTCAATTATAATGTGAAGTATTTTTTAGAGCAATGCCTCAATTCAGTGAGCAAGGCCTGTAAAAATATTGAAGCAGAAATTATAGTTGTAGACAATGCTTCTACCGATGGCAGCAGAAACTTTCTCGAAACCAGATTTTCAAATGTCAGATTTATCTGGAATAACACCAATATTGGATTCTCAAAAGCGAATAATCAAGCGTTGACATTGACCTCTGGTGAATACACCTTGTTTTTAAATCCTGATACTATTGTGGCTGAAGATTGTTTTGAAAAATGTATTGAATTTTTTGAAACACATGCCGACTGTGGTGCTATCGGCGTTAAGATGATCGACGGCAGCGGAAATTTTTTAAAAGAAAGTAAAAGATCTTTCCCTACACCGGCTGCTTCGTTTTATAAATTGACTGGACTTCATAAATTATTTCCTGCCAGCAAAAGATTTGCCGCCTATTATGCAGGTCATCTACCTGAATCGAATACAGCTTCGGTTGAAGTGTTATCAGGTGCCTTCATGATGTTGTCGGATAAAATGCTGAAAAGAGTCAAAGGCTTTGATGAAGATTTTTTCATGTATGGTGAAGACATCGACTTGAGTTACCGTGTTAAAAAAACAGGATTTAAAAATTACTATTTTGCAGATACTACTATCATTCACTTTAAAGGTGAAAGCACTCAAAAAAACAATCCTGAATATGATACACGTTTTTATGGCGCCATGAAACTGTTTGTAAAAAAACATTATCAGGAAAATAAGTGGCAACAAAAATTGCTGATGATGGCTATTGCTTTAGGAAAAAATCTAGCAGCAACAAAAAGAAAATCTAAAGAGAAATTTTACAAAAATCAAACAAACTCAAAACCATCTTCATTATTGATCATTGCTGATGATATTCGATTCAATGAGATGATTCAACAAATACGTTTTTCTGAAAAACCTTTTGTCATCAGTGGACGCATCGCTACAAATAATCGTGATAACAAACCACACAGCGGTCAAATCAATCAGATTCAACAAGTCATTGAAAAAGAAAAAATCAACTATTTATTGTGCTGTGAAAATGGATTAACCTACCAAGATATCATTGCATTATTTGTAAAACACAATAAAAAAACAGAATTCCTGATTCATGCTCAACATTGCCAGTCCATCATCGGAAGCAGCAATAAAGAAAAAAATGGCATGGCGATTTTATATAATGATGTTGAAAGTTGAAATTAGTTTATTGAATCTTTCCATTTTTCAATCACTTCCTTTAAAGCAGAACTAAAGGTTTCATTTTGAAATTGAAATGAAGCAACGGCTTCTAGATTCTTTTTGAAATCAAATTCATGCTGACTAACGGAAAAGAATTGCCGTTCTTCAGATAATTTTTTCGCAAGATATTCCTGCTCTGTTTGTCCGGGTGTAGGAATTAAAATCGCTTTTTTTTGCAGCGCCAACAAATCCATAACTGTTGAATATCCTGATCTGGCAATAATCATTTCTGATTGTTGTAAAACCAAAGACAATTCTGCTGCTGGTAGGTGGTTTCTATATTGAAGATTTTTATTCGATGTCGTTAATGTTTTTTTACTTTCTGGCAGTCCTCTAATAATGAAAACTGGCATATCAAATTCTTCAGATTGTTTGACCATCAACTCTTCAAAAATGGTTCGTTGTGGCTCAGGACCAGAAATCAAAATCGTTAATGGAATAGTAATTGGTGAATTTTGAAGATTGAACCTTGATGAATTACCAATATATTTTACCGGAACTTTTGGCAATTTTTTTGGGTGTGAAAGCAATCCGGCCATATTGATTACTCCTGATGCATCAGGCACCCAACATTCTGTAAATCTGTTGATGAAAAAATAATTGGCTTTCATGGCCAGTTTATCCAGAAGCTGGTTTCCTGTCAGGATTTTCAATTGGTGGGTAATAAAAACTGATGGTAATTTTTTATGATAACATCCCAGTCTGTTATCACTAATAATCGCATTTATCTGATAATCAACAACAATTTTTTTAAGTTGTCGATTTTCTTTCCAAGCCGCAAATAGAATTTTGGGCAACTGAAGCAAAATGAAAAACATAAAAAACCGACTATTTTTTGAATACTTAATACCATATCCAGAGAACGGAATAATCTTAATTGATGGAAATTCACTTTGAATTACATGAGCAATTTTACCTGAGGCACCAACAATAACTGTAATATTTTGTTCTTGCAATTCTCTGATAAGGGGAATACATCGAGTTGCATGACCTAATCCCCAATCAAGAGGTGATAAAAAAATGCTGTTTTTTTTCAAAATTTTCTCTTTTCTTTCATCCTTTTTCAAAAGAAAGCAATAATTTTAGTCGAAATTAGTTTAATTTGTAACCTGAAGATTATGAAAAGTAATTTAAAATTAATAACAATCTTGTTGATTACCATTTGTATTGTTTCTGCAGGATGTGCTTCAAAAAAAGGTTTTTGTGGCTGTCCAAATGAACATGGATTGGTAGGATATAAGTAAACAACCAAGCAAAATGAATAAATCTAACAGAGATTTGCTCGTTTTATTAAAGCAAGAAATCATGAGCCCTCAGGCAATCGAAAAAGAGATTGACTGGCTTCATGAATTATTATTCCAAGTTGAAAGACTTGATAATTTTGTAAGTGCACACGAATTAATCGACTTGAACAAATACAAAATCCACAATAACATTTTTGAAATCAAGAAATTAATCAGAGGAAGAAAAGACAAGCCATTTGTTTTTTTAAATAACCTCAACTGATATTACACCAATTGTTTAAGGGCTTCTCTCAAGTTGGTAATTACATCCTTAATTTCTTCTTTTTTGCAACAGCCAACGCTGATTCTATACCAACTACTTTCTTTATCAGCACCAAAATATCCAAAAGGAACCAAGGCTAGTTTGGCTTTATTTAATACGTACTCAGTAACACTTTCTTGTTTGTCAATCAACAATCCCTCAGGAGTCGTCTTCCCTTTCAAATCAATTTTCACAGTAAGATAAATAGCAGCTTCCGGTTCAATCGCATCAACTTCAAATCCTTCTGATTGCAACTGTTTAAATCCCTTGTATAAGTTTGTAAGTCTGTAACTCACTTCTCCTCTGAAATAATTCAAAAATTCGTCTACAGCAGTTTCGTTTTGCAAAAAGCGAGCAGTAGCTTTTTGTTCTGCAAGTGGCGCCCATGAACCCACATGACTGTTGATGGCTTTCATTTTTGTAATCAAAGCTTCAGGGCCCATCGACCAACCTACTCTTACTCCGGTTGCAGCAAAGGCTTTACTGATACCATCTACAAACACAGTATAATTTTTCATTTCAGGACGAAGTGAAACTGGATCGTGATGTTGTGTATGCCCAAAAGTTAGGGTACAATAAATTTGATCATACATCACATATAATTTCTTCTCTCCTTCTGCTCTACTATTATTTTCTGCGATTACCAAATCACAAATAGCTTCCAAATCTTCTTTAGCAAAAACAGTTCCTGTAGGATTTAATGGTGAACACAATGCAATCAAGCTGGCTCCTTTAATATGAGGAGCTATTTGATTGGCAAAAGGCATAAACTCATGCTCCGACTTGGTTTCAATTCTGATATGTTCGGCTTCTGTAAAATGTGCGTAATGATTATTGTTCCAGCTGGGTACAGGATAAATTACTTTGTCTCCTTTATCAACGATACTTCTGAAAATAGAATAAATCAACGGACGGCCACCATTGGAAATCAAAATCTCATTAGTTGAATATTGCAATCCCTGTTTTCTTTCGATAAATGCAGAAACTGCTTTTCTTAAATCCAATTCTCCTTCTGCACTGGGATAAGTAGTAAAACCTTCGTTGTAGGAGTTGATAATTTCCTGTTTTAATAATTCAGGGATGGGAAATTGTGTTGAATCAAAATCCCCAATTGTATAATTAAAAATATGATTACCTTCTTTTATTTTTTCTTTAATCATAGCGCCTAAGCGAACGATTTCTGATCCGATTAAAGTTTCTGCAAGCTGACTAAATTTGGGATTGGCCATGTTTTTATTATTATCTCTCATTAAAAATGCAAAAGTAACTTTTACACGTCTGAATACAAAACAAAAACGCTTCTCAAACCGATGAAAATGAACTTTTTTATTTTTTATGAAGTTTAGCGTTCCGAAACTGATTTTAAATCGTTTCTAAGTAATCGTTGATTTTAGTAAAAATTATACTGATTTTGATAAAAAAAGGCCCAAAAGTAAAAATTTCGGCAATGAATCTTATATTTGCAGCACAAAAGTTGAGTCATTGATTTTGTTTCTATCAGACTTACTATTTGGTATTTGAGGATTATCGGCGTTTATATCGAAGCAATTCACACGATAGATTTTATATTCATTATGTTCAATTTAATACTTTTTGGTCCTCCGGGCAGCGGAAAAGGTACGCAAAGCGAAAAGCTGATTGCGAAATATGGCTTGAAACACCTTAGCACCGGCGATTTATTGCGTTCAGAAATAGCACAACAAACCGCTCTGGGTATTGAAGCCAAAAAAGTTATGGACAAAGGTGAATTGGTACCGGATGAAGTAGTAATCGGTATGATTAGTTCGGCTATAGACAATAACGAATCAGTTAGAGGATTTTTATTTGACGGTTTTCCCCGTACCGCCGCACAGGCAGAGGCTTTGGATAAATTACTTGAATTGAAAAAAACTTCTATTGCAGTCATGCTGGCATTGGAAGTAGGCGAAGAAGAACTAGTGAAAAGATTGATGAAAAGAGGCGAAACCAGTGGCAGAAGTGATGATACCAACGAAAGTGTAATCAGAGCCAGAATTACAGAATACCATAAAAAAACTACTGCAGTCGCTGATTATTACAAACAGTTCGACAAAGTAACCATGATTAAAGGCGAAGGTTCTATCGACGACATCTTCAACAGCCTTAGCAGTGAAATAGACAGCAGAATCTGATATTAAAATAGATTTCATTTTCAATGGACAAAGCTGCATTCATTTCAACTCAACTATTTATTTCATTACAAAATCTACATGCTGATGCTACACCCAAATGGGGTAAGATGAATGCGCAGCAAATGATAGAACATCTTATTGATTTTATTGATCTTTCTGTTGAGAAAATTCATTTCCCTCTAGCCGTTCCGGAAGAAGATTTACCAAAATACAAGGCGTTTCTGATGAGTGAAAAACAATTCAGAGAAAATACAAAAGCACCTGCTACAGTTTTGGGTGAAACGCCATTACCAGTAAAATTGGATTCACTTGATGCTGCTGTTCTTCAATTAAAAATTTCGGGTGCTGATTTCTTTATTTTTTTTTCTAAATATCCTGATAAAAAAACAATGCATCCAGCATTTGGCTGGCTCAATTTTGAAGAATGGCTCATGCTACATTACAAACATATTTCACATCATCTTCGCCAGTTTGAATTAATCCCTAATAATTGAGCGTTTTCCTGAATTAGTTTTTATCTTGCTGCACTGAATTTTGAAGTTTAAATCAACTTCATCAATTCTAAATATCAAATTGTTTTTATGATAAAACTTGGAAATTTTATATCCGGAAAATGGATAGACGGCGATGGTGATGGACAATTATTATTCAATGCTGTTACTGGAGCGCCAATCGCATCTGCAACCACAAAAGGAATTGATTTTGCTGCTGCCGTAAATTATGCAAGAACAATTGGTAATCCTGCACTGAGAAAAATGACGTTTCAGGAAAGAGGAAGAATGCTTCGTGCACTGGCTATTTACCTGCTTGAAAGAAAAGATATTTTTTATAAAATCAGCTATCAAACAGGTGCCACTAAAATAGACAGCTGGATTGATATTGAAGGTGGAATAGGCAATTTATTTTCCAATGCTTCGCTGCGCAGAAAATTACCTGATGAAACTTTCACCTTAGATGGCGATCCGATTAATCTTGGCAAACAAAATACCTTCATGGGTCATCATATTCTGGTTCCTAAAGAAGGTGTTGCTATTCATATCAATGCATACAACTTTCCTGTTTGGGGTATGTTGGAGAAAATTGCCGTTAACTTACTGGCAGGCGTACCCGCAATTGTAAAACCTGCAACAGTTACTTCCTATCTTACGGAAGCTGTTGTGAAAGAAATTATCGCATCCAGAATTTTACCTCAAGGTGCATTACAATTGATTTGCGGAAGCGCAGGCGATTTACTAAATCATGTGATGTCGCAGGATGTAGTGACTTTCACAGGTTCTGCACACACGGGATTGATGTTGAAATCTCATCCAACTATTCTTTCTGAAAGCGTTCCGTTTAATATGGAAGCCGATTCATTGAATTGTATGGTATTGGGTGATGATGTAGTTCCCGGACAAGCAGAATGGGATTTGTTTATCAAAGAGGTAAAAAAAGAAATGACCGTAAAAGCCGGACAAAAATGTACTGCCGTTCGAAGAATTTTTGTTCCGGAAAATAAAATGGAGGATGTATGGAAAGCACTGAAAACTGAATTGGATAAAACGGTTATCGGTAATCCACTAAATGAAAAAGTGAGAATGGGTTCATTGGCAGGAAATGATCAACGTAATGAAGTAAAAGCTCAGGTTCAGAAATTGCTGGCTTCATCAGAAATTTTATATGGTTCGATGGAAAGCGTTGCAGTTGTTGATGCAGATGAGCATATTGGTGCTTTTATTAGCCCTATGTTGTTGTTGAATAAAACACCATTTTCATCTGATGAACCTCACAATATAGAAGCATTCGGACCAGTAAGTACCATCATGCCTTACAATACAATGGAAGAAGCCATTGAATTGAGTAAAAAAGGAAAAGGTAGTTTATGTTCTTCTATCATTACTAACAACAGCGCTAACGCAAAAGCTTACGTGCTAGGTGCCGCAAGTTATCACGGAAGAATTTTAGTGCTCAATAATGAATGCGCCAAAGAAAGCACTGGTCACGGCTCACCATTACCGTTATTGGTTCATGGCGGTCCGGGAAGAGCAGGCGGCGGCGAAGAAATGGGCGGCTTAAGAGGGATCAGACATTATCTGCAACGCACTGCCATTCAAGGTTCTCCATCTATGATCACTGCCATTAGCAATGTATTCCAACCTAATGCTAAAGGAAATATAACAGATATTCATCCTTTCAAAAAATACTTTGAAGAATTAAACATCGGTGATCAGATTGTCACAGAGAAAAGATTGATTACTTCCGATGACATTACCAAATTTGCAGACCTAAGTGGTGATCATTTTTATGCACATATGATTGCTACAGATTTTAATAACACCATGTTTGAAGAGCAAGTAGCTCATGGTTATTTCATCATGAGTGCGGCTGCAGGTTTGTTTGTAGATAGTTATGATAAAAATCCTGTACTATTGAATTATGGTATTGATGAATTAAGATTTACCAAGCCCATGTATGCTGGTCATTCTCTTTATATCAGATTTACTTGTAAAGAAAAAACAGCTCAGGAATTGAAAGAACCCAATCCTGAAGTGCCCATGACAAAAGGTGCAGACATTCCTAAAGGGATTGTAAAATGGTTGGTGGAAATGTTTGACGAAACAGATGAACTGGTAGGCATTGCCACAATATTAACCATGGTAGAAATGAAACATAAAATTTAATGTATGAGCGAATCGATTAAAGAAGCTTACGTGATTTCTTCAACTGAAAACAACATCACAACCATAGAATTTTTTCATCCACAAAGCAATTCGTTGCCAGGAAAAATTCTAAATCAATTGGCTGATGAAATTCATCTGGCAGACAATAATAAAGATGCTGCAATCATCATTTTAAAAAGTGCTGGTGAAAAAGCATTTTGTGCCGGCGCCTCATTTGATGAATTGCTACAAATCAATACTACTGAAGAAGGTCTTGTCTTTTTCAGTGGATTTGCAAAAGTTATCAATGCCATAAGAGTGTCTTCTAAATTTGTGATTGCACGGATACAAGGCAAATGTGTTGGTGGTGGCGTAGGCTTGGCTGCAGCTGCAGATTATTCCATTGCTTTAGACACAGCCGATATTAAACTAAGTGAACTTGCGGTTGGCATCGGACCCTTTGTAGTGGGCCCAGCCGTGGAAAGAAAAATGGGAACCAGTGCGTTCTCTTCACTTGCCATTGACGCTAGCTCATGGAGAAGCGCACAGTGGGCCTTTACCAACGGATTGTTTGCTGAATTGCATTCATCAATTGAAAAAGTTGACGAAGCTGTTTTGAAATTAGCTAATACACTTTCAAAATCTAATCCTGAAGCTATGATGGAATTGAAAAGAGTGTTTTGGAAAGGAACCGAAAACTGGGATACATTACTAAGTGATAGAGCTGCTATTAGTGGCAGACTGATCCTAAGCGATTTTTCAAGAAAGGCAATCGAAAAATTTAAAGCAAAATAATATTCAGTTTATAAAAATTGGCGTTCTCTTGATGACATCAACTCCTGATTTTCTTACTCTATAAATATTATTATTGAATTTTTATTTTTTTTCTGTAATCGCTTTAACTTCTATTTCAATTGTTTTACCCCATAGCTGATAGCCCAAATCATTGTAATGCAATTTGTCATCACGATAATAAATTTCATTAGGTTTTCCGTTTGTGCCTAAAAAGTTTTGACCTGCATCGATATAGAATAAATTCGGTTGTGATTCAGTAAATGATTTAATCAAAGCATTCGCTTGTTGAACTTGATTCCACACATTCCATCTTTTTTCACTGGGAGAAATGGCTAGCCATGTTATAGGAACAGAAGGATATTTCTCGCGAATGATATTTACCACATATTTATACAGTTCAAGCACCTGGTCTGGTGTTTTGTCTTTTTCAGAAGCAGTGATATCATTGCCAACATAAATAAAAATGGCTTTGGGCTGATGCGGGTATACAATTCGTTTTACATAATAACCTACATCTCTTAAATTGGCACCACCAAAACCACGATGAATGATGTCTTTGTATTTTATGTCTTCTCTAATGTTTTTCCATAGTCTGATGTAAGAACTTCCAATAAACATGATAGCGCTGTCTGAATGTTTTTCAACAACGTTCAAGCTGTCAAAACTGTTGATATCTTTTTCCCAGCGGAACACACCTTCATCATTTTTTTTCTTGTTGAATTTTAATTGAGTGTATAACCAAGCAGACATATCCGCTATGCAACTGTCTTGTTTCAAAGGACTACTATTCAGCGTGTGTCCATTACCGTAAAAAGGTCGCCAACCTGTTGCAATTCCAAGAGAGACACAGTGTTTAAAAAGAATGTATGACCCATATTTAAATCCATGGTAATCAAAGGAGCTGTCATATGGAACTTTCTTATCTCCAGTGCCAGCGGTATTAAACAATGGAACATCTCCTATTTGAATCCATTTGTAATCAATCATGGAACCCCAGGCATTAATGACCCCTTGCACCTTAGAAGAAAATTCTTCATTGCCACTAGTACCCTCAATACCGCCCCATTTTTGTTGGTTTACAGTTTCAGGAATTTCATTTTCATTCATGTAAGCAATTGCCAAACAAGCCATGGATCCTGCTGAACTTCCTGTTAAGAAAATTTGTGAAGTATCAATTCCATATTCTTCAGCATGTTTCCTAAAAAATCTAATAGCTGCTCTCCCATCTTGCTGTGCACGATACAATGCCTCGGCAAAATCTTTGTTGGTAGCGACTGTCTTTCCATCTTCTACACCAGTTTTTTCAACACCCAAACGATAATCGATAGTAGCTGTTACATAACCTCTTTTAGCAAAAGCCTGACATACTTTTGAATTGTAAATTCCATTCTTGGAATTACTCTGAAATCCACCACCATGTATAAAAATGAGTAATGGCCTGTGTTTTAAAGTATCAGCTTTGTTTGGATAAATTACATCAAGTAGTAATTTTTCTTTTTCTCCCTTGATATTTATAGCTTCTCCATATTGTACGTTTATTAAAGAATCAATCGTGGAGAATACTTCTTCTTTATATCTTTTCTGTGCTGTTGCTTGATTCAGATAAATAACTAATGTAAAAAGGCCAATAAGTTGCTTCCATATCATCATTGATATTTTTAATTTTGTTTTGATTGCAAAGCGTTTCGCATTAAAATCATAAATACATTTTTTAAATGGAATTGATATTTTCGTGAAATGCAAACTAGATAAAAATAAATGTGACGAAATGAATTTTAAATTCAATTAATTGTCACTCTACTAATTGTATTCAAATAAGCATCAATCACAAATTGCTTGTCAAATTCTTTAACCACTTTTTTTCTTGCATTAATGCCCATATCATTTCTTTGCGATTCCGATAATAAAATCATTTGTTTCATTTTAAATGAAAGGTCAAACGCGTCAGCAACATTGCACAATAAACCGGTAACACCATGCTCCACAATTTCTCTGCATCCAGTTGTATCGCAAGTTATACAAGGCTTTTCCATGCTAGACGCTTCCAGCAATACATTACTAATGCCTTCACGATAAGAAGGAAGAACGACACAATCTGATGATGCAATATGTGATCTTACATCGTCGGATGCACCACAATAGTTTATGATTTTTTCAGCCACCCAACCTTGAATATCTTTATCAGTAATTGTATTTTTCCTAAGGTTTTGATTCCAGGTAGGACCAACAATTTTAAAAGTTACATTCGGATTTTCTTTTAATACAATTCTTGCAGCATCCACATATTCAATTACACCTTTGTCTTTAAGTAATCGGCCAATAAATAAAAACGTAAATGGATTGTTGTCAGTTTTTGGCTGTGGTTTAAAATATTCATGATCAACGCCAGATCCAGGAATCAATGCAGCTTTATCGGATGACACAAATCGATGTATCACAAACAAATTCATATCGTCTCTGTTTTGAAAAAACAATTGAGCTGTTCTTCTCAACACAAATTTGTATAAAAATCTTGCAAGTAAATAAGCAGGATTATGGCTACTAAATAATGGACCAATGCCTGTGATATTTGTTATAGTAGGAATTCCTAATTGACCAGTTACAAAATTTCCCCAAATGGCAGGACGCATGGTGAATGTAAGACAAACATCAGCTTTTATTTTTTTCAACGCTCTCCTAATGTTGCTGATGTATCGAAAAACATGAAAAGGATTGATATTACTGCTTTTCACGTCGATAACGTTGATGCCATTTTTTCTGGCAATAGCCATATCTTCATCAGTACCGGTAGTTAACACAACCACATTAAAACCTTGACGCATTAATTCAAGCGTCAACTTGTTTCGCATCGTGTTCGTGGAAACAATATTATTTTCTAATATGGCAATAGTCTTCTGCATCTAAACAACAATTACGAAAGATAAACTTTTTTATACCACACCTCTAGAGAAAAAACAGTCCATAGTATTTTGGCACGTTTTTCAGCAGGCATTTTTATTTGATCCGCCAATAACTTTTCAATAAATCCTTTTGTTAGAAGGTTTTTGTGATAAGCGTTGGCATCGTTTAAATAATCATGAATGATGTCTTTAAGCTGCCCATTCACCCAGCTCTTCAATGGAATCTCAAAGCCTCGCTTGGGCTGATTGATAAGTAGCTCCGGCAAATATCTTTTTGCTAATGTTCTCAACAAATATTTTGTACTCGTTCCATTTATTTTAAACTGATCATTTAATGTTGGCGCGTATTCCAAAATTTCTTTAGCCATAAATGGACTTCTCCCTTCCAGTGAATGTTGCATGGTGGCAATGTCCATCTTGGTCAACATTTGTCCCGAAAAATTACTGTCGAAATCAAGGTTCATTATTTTTTTCAATCCTGATAAATTGGCATCATTGATTTGATGAAAACCTGATTTCATTTCACTAAGGTAATCGTATCCGTTAGTGAGTAGATTTTTTTCAAATCCTTCGATGATGTCGACTCCTGCAGCAAAATAAATATCCAGTTCAGACTTTCCAGCAAAATTTAGTAGACGATATAGAAAGTTATATTTTGATTTTTTATCGTGAGGTGCGGGCAAACACGCCATTAAACTATTGGCAGTAGCTGAAATCAATTTGTTCTTTTTGAAAAAATCATACTTACTGAAAGGCACATACCTGCGGTAACCGGCAAACAATTCATCAGCACCATCTCCATTTAATATCACGGTTACCAATTGCTTTGCGGCTTTGCTTACATAATAAGAGGGAATTGCAGAACTGTCATAAAATGGTTCTCCATAATTAGCAATGATTTGCTCTACATCATTTTTTAATTGATCAAATGAAATTCTCACAACTGTATGATCAGTGTTGTATTTATCGGCTACCAATTTAGCCAATGGTGCTTCATCATATTCGCCATCAAATGATACCGTAAGTGTTTTTATGTTGCTTGAATATTGACTAGCAATGGAGGTTACTAATCCGCTATCGATGCCACCACTTAAAAAACATCCGACTTCCAGATCACTGGATTCCATTCTTCGTTTTACAGATGCCGTTAGTAAATCATTTACTTTCTCAAGTGCAGTGTCAAAACTATCATTGTTTTGTTGCAAGTAAAAATCATGAACATTCCACCATTTGGTTGTGGTAACAGAAATGTTAGTGCAATCAAGAATAGCATAACTTCCTGGCTCTAGTTCTTTTACTTTTTTATATGGTGTAAGTGATTTGTAAAACACACCTAGTCGCATGTATTGAAGCAAATTCCGTTCGTCTATCTCCAATGGCAATAAGGCTTTTAAGCAATTGAGCTCGCTGGCGAATACAATTTTATGGCCATCGTTATAGATGTATAATGGCTTTTTTCCGGCTCTGTCTCTGGCTAGAAATATGGTATTCTCTACTTTATCATGAATCGCAAGAGCAAACATGCCGTCAAATAAATCCAGACATTTTTCACGAAACTGATGGTATAATAAAAGTATGGTTTCTGTATCTGAATAAGAAGTCCCTGTCAGCCCAAACTGCTTTCTCAATTCAGCATGGTTGTATATTTCTCCATTGAAAATAATCGTGTATCTGTCGTGAAGATGCATGGGTTGTTTACCTCCGGTGGCATCTAATATGGAAAGTCGTAAATGATATAAATCTACGTTTTCATAAGCGTAGCCGTTTTGCTCATCCGGACCTCGGTGAAGCATAACCTCGTTAACCCTTGTATATGATAGTTTGTGATTTACAGATCCAACAATTCCGCACATGAATGACACATTGATGTTGGCAAAAATAACTATTAATGTTTATAAAAACACTTTGCCCCAACCTTAAGGCCAGGGCTTAGTATTTATAACAACCAATATATTTATAAATCCATCAATGCAGCTTTTGAACCATCTGAATAAGGGGGAACAAAAAAGGATAAAATGGCTTTCTTTACAGGAGCAAATACAATTTTGGTAATTGGTTTATTGTACTGTGTAGTCATCTTATTAACCACAGATTCTGGTGTGTGAACGAAATTATTTTTAACGGCATCTTTAATCGGCCAAAGCATGAAAATCATTTTTCTGATTTTGTGTTGCTTTTGATAAATCACAATTGATTTTACAAATGCTAAAAGAAAATAGCAATAATGAAAGAATGCCTGAATTTTAAATCTGTATTTGGATTGCAAAACTTTATAACGGTTTCTGATATAGAAATACATTTTCCATGATGATTGATAATCCCACTCTTTTTTATGAGCATGCGAAAGTTCTGGATGATACACAATACTATGTGTAATCGTTTTGGCAGGAATTTTATATTTATTGACGATGCGATAAAAATATTCGCGCTCTTCACCCCAATAAAAGAAATTCGTTTGTGGCAATCCCACTTTTTCAATAATTGAACGATGGATTAACGTACCATTAAATGGATGACAAACACCTTCAATCATTCTTTCTTTCACTTCTTCAATACAAGAATAATGTTTTGTCTTAGAAACAAAAGTGCTCTTATTGTCTTTATTGATTACAGCGCAATTGAGCAACTCAAGGTCATATCCTTTATAAAGTAATAAATTTTCTAGCGCATCATATTTCGGACAGCTGTCATCATCCATACACCAGATCATTGAATAGCCTTTTTCATAAGCCCAACTGATGGCAGTATTGTATCCGCCGGCAGAGCCTTTATTTTCCTGATAAATTTGAATGATGTCTGTTTGCTGATCCAGCCAAACACTTGTGTAATCAACGCTTCCGTTGTTAACAACCAGAATCGCGTCTGGTTTTTTAGTTTGATAGCGTATCGCATTTATACACTCGGCAAGTAATGCATGTCGATTGTATGATACAACTACTGCAATAATTCGTTCCATTGGGGTAAGGGTTAGTTTTAGTAATATTGGTACAATGGAAAACGAAGCAATGTTGATGATATTGCTTTACGCACTGAAAATCAACCCTTCAGTAGTGAGATTGAGTAGAATTTGAAACGAAGACCGTAATTTCCGAAGCTAGTAAGAATGTTAGTTTAAGTACTGACTCACAATGTATTATACAATTTTAAAATCAGTCCATCCATTTTTTATACCACATTTGAAACATCAATAGGTACCAGAATAAACTATTGTAATTTCTGTCGCCTTTGTAAAATTGATTCATGATATGGTTTACGCCCGTTTGTTTAAATAGTCCATGTTTGGCAAAATCAGCTTCTGTCATGAATTCATCTGCATAATATTTCAAGTCTTCTTTCAACCATTTTGCAACGGGCACTGAGAATCCCATTTTAGGTCTATCCATGATTTGCTTAGGTACATATTCATGAACGATTTCTTTTAATAAATGCTTTCGGCTATTCCCTTTTACTTTATATGCCTCAGGTAATTCAGCTGCGAATTCAACAATTCTGTGATCAAGCAAAGGTTCGCGGCCTTCAAGGGAAGTGCTCATTCCGGCTCGGTCAACTTTACATAAAATATCGTCGACCATATAAGTTTTGTAATCAATAGCCAGGATTTTATCCAAAGAACCCAAGTCATCGCGCAGCAAATGACCAGTTGTAAAAAAAGAATCAGGCTGTGAAACATCTTCACTTAATAATCCTTTGAGCTGTTTATTGGTATATACTTGAGAAAATAAAACATTCATTAAGTCATCGGAACTTAATTTGTTTTTTTGCAGCAATTCTACAAATCTTTGTTTTTTTATAGGCACAGCTTTGTTTCCTGTAATGCCAATTAACAAAGCATCTGGCATGAAATTTAGAATATGCGAAGATGATTTTCTGAGTAAAGATGGAAAGCGATTCATATGCCTCAAAAAATCTACAGATTGAGTATACTTTGGGTATCCGGCAAAAACCTCATCACCGGCATCCGCACTTAATGCAACGGTTACCTGCTTTCTTGCCAATTGACTTACAAGTGTAGTTGGAATAATTGACGAATCGCCAAAAGGCTCATCACAATAAAAAGGAATGGTTGGAATAATATCCTGCGCTTCTTTTGTTGTGCAATAATATTCTGTATGATCCGTCTTTAAATGAGATGCCACTTCTTTTGCAAACACAGCTTCATTGTGATCTTCTTCATGAAAGCCAATCGTAAATGTTTTAAGCTTTTCTTTTTGTTGCGACTGAATCAAAGCTGTAACGGCTGTGCTGTCATAACCTCCACTCAAAAATACACCCACAGGTACGTCAGCCACCATTCTGTAATTACAAGCTGAAATTAATAATTCATGCAATTTTGATTTGGCCTCTGCTTCTGAAATGTCCAGCTTGGGTTTATTGTAAGCATCAAATACATCCCAATACTTATTGATCTGAATAGATTTTTTTTCGATTGAAAATTGTAAATAATGACCGGGTATAAGTTTATGTGTATGTTCAAATATCGAAAGTGGCGCCATTATATATCCATATTGGAAATATTGATGTATCGCTTCTTTATTGATAATTTTTTTAAATCTGGGATGTTGATGAAAACTTTTTAGTTCAGAAGAAAATAAAAATAAACCTTCATGCCAATAGTAGTAGAATGGTTTTACACCGGCACGGTCTCTGTAGCAATTCACTTCTTTTTTAATCGCATCATAAATAACAAAAGCAAACATGCCAATAAACTGATCAACCATGGCACCACCCCATTCTTCCCAAGCATGTATGATGACTTCTGTATCTGAATGGGTGTCAAACTGATGTCCTTTTTGTATTAGAACCGTTTTTATTTCTGCGTAATTATAAATTTCGCCATTGAAAACAATTTTGAAATGTTTGTATGTCATGGGCTGAGAAGCCGCGTTACTTAAATCGATAATGGATAATCTTCTATGACCAAGTCCAATTTGACAATCATCAAGCTGCAGAAAAGCATATCCGCTGCCATCAGGACCTCTGTGAGAAAGTATGTCTGTTGCCGACCTTAAATCACTTTCAGAAGAACTATTTTGATAATCTATGAACCCGGCAATTCCGCACATACTGTATTTATTTGAGTCGCTAAATTACGAATAAAGAAATATAAAAATTGTGGTGAAAATTCGATGCGCTTAATAAAATTATTGAACCCTTTTTACTTCATTATTTTGAAGAAAATATTGTTGATTAGATTCTGTACAATATGCTATACCGTTACCATCGAAAATAAGTTTATGCCCGTATTCACTCATCCAACCAGTTTGTACACCCGGATTGCCAATAATTAAAGCATAAGGCGGAACAGATTTTGTAACCACCGCACCTGCACCAATGAACGCATAGCTACCAATTTCATTACCACAAACTATCGTCGCGTTGGCACCAATTGTCGCCCCTTTTCTGATGATGGTATTTTTAAATTCGTGTTTTCTACTGATGGTGCTGCGGGGATTGATGACATTGGTAAGTACAACGCTCGGACCTAAAAACACATCGTCTTCGCAAATCACACCCTGATATACACTTACGTTATTCTGTATGCGAACATTATTTCCTAAAATTACTTTTCGCTCGATAACTACGTTTTGTCCAAGATTGCAATTCATGCCGATTACAGCTTCAGACATCACATGTGTAAAATGCCAAATTTTTGTTCCTTCACCGATAGAACAATTATCATCAATCACAGCTGTTGAATGTGCGAAATAGCTCATGCAATTATTTTGAAATTTTACTGAGGTATTCACCATAGCCACTTTTCTTCAATTGCTCTGCAAGAAAATCAAGTTGTTCTTTGGTAATGAATCCCATTCTGTAAGCGATTTCTTCTGGGCAACCCACCTTAAGACCTTGGCGTTTTTCTATCACCCTTACATATTCACTAGCATCATGTAAAGAATCAAAAGTTCCAGTATCCAACCAAGCGAAACCTCTGTTTAGGGTAACTACTTTTAATTGCCTTTTGTCCATGTAAACCTTATTCACATCAGTAATTTCATATTCACCACGTGGACTAGGTTTGATTTCTTTTGCGATACGAACTACATCATTATTATAAAAATATAAACCTGGAACAGCAAAATTGCTTTTGGGTTGAGCAGGTTTTTCTTCTATGCTAATCGCATTATTGTCATTATCAAATTCAACCACACCATATCTTTCGGGGTCGACAACAGGATAAGCAAATATTACTGCTCCTTCAGGATTGGCGGCATCTTGCAACATTTTACTAAAACCACTGCCATAAAAAATATTATCGCCAAGAACCAAAGCAACGCTGTCATTTCCAATAAATTTTTCTCCAATTACAAAAGCCTGTGCCAGTCCGTTTGGCTTTTCTTGTTTTTCATAACTGATTGCACAACCCCATTGAGAACCATCTCCTAATAAACGCATAAACTGCGACTGGTCTTCCGGTGTGGTAATAACAAGTATCTCATGAATGCCCGCCAGCATCAAAGTGCTCAACGGATAATAAATCATCGGCTTGTCATAAATAGGCATCAATTGTTTGCTTATTCCCATTGTAATTGGATATAGTCTTGTTCCTGATCCGCCTGCTAGAATTATTCCTTTCATAAAGATGTTTGGTGTTTGGCGTTTGTTGTTTATTGTTTGTTGTTGGGGTTTTGTTGTTTAGTAGCCCTTCAATCCCCCAAGGGGGAAGCTGATTATAATATATTTTTCACGTTTGATGTTTGGCGTATATCGTTTGTTGTTAGTAATTAATAACCTTAAACAAGCGATTTAAACAACAAACTTCTAATGCCAATTTTTTTACTTTTCAATTTTGACTTTTACCTTTAACCATACATCCCTTCATAATACTTCTGATATTCGCCGCTGGTAACATTATTCAGCCATTCGCTGTTTGTGAGGTACCAGTCGATTGTTTTAGAAAGTCCCTCTTCAAATTGTAAAGAAGGCATCCAGCCAAGTTCGTTCTTTAATTTAGTGGCGTCAATCGCATATCTCAAATCATGTCCTGCTCTGTCAGTTACATAAGTAATCAGCTGTTCGCTGGTGCCAGCAGGTCTTCCTAATTTGATATCCATTTGTTTGCAAAGCTCTTTCACCAATGCAATATTTGTCCATTCATTGTGCCCGCCAATATTGTAAGTTTCACCAATTTTTCCATTATGAAAAACAGTATCAATCGCACGCACATGATCTTCCACATACAACCAGTCTCTTACATTTTCGCCTTTGCCATAAATAGGAAGTGGCTTGTTATTGATGATATTATGAATACAAAGAGGAATCAATTTTTCAGGGAAATGAAAAGGCCCATAATTATTCGAGCAATTTGAAATTTTTACAGGTAAATGGTAAGTATGGTAAAACGCTCTAACAAAATGATCTGATGAGGCCTTAGATGCAGAATAAGGACTTCTGGGGTCATAAGCTGTTGATTCGGTAAAGAAACCTTCATCACCCAAAGAGCCATACACTTCATCTGTAGAAATGTGGTAAAATATTTTTCCTTCCATCTTGCCTTTCCAAAATTCTTTGGCCGCATGCAATAAAGTAACGGTTCCCAACACATTAGTTTTTACAAATGCCATCGGGTCGGTAATCGAACGATCCACATGACTTTCCGCCGCACAATGCAATACAGCTGTAAACTGATGTTCATTGAAAAGAGAAGTCAACAATTCGGCATCAGTAATATCACCTTTTACAAAATGATAATTCGCAGCATTTTCAATGTCTCTTAAATTTTCAAGATTGCCGGCATAGGTAAGCTTGTCTAAATTGACAATGTTGTAATCAGGATATTTTGTAACAAATAAACGCGTTAAGTGCGAACCAATAAATCCTGCGCCACCGGTAATTAAAATATTATGTTGACTGCTCATATTTTCACGTTATTGAATATGCAAAGAAAGGAAAAACGTAGCAGAATCATGATAAATAATATGATGATTTGATGCAGTCACGAAATCGTTTTATTTGAATTTTAAACTATCTTTCGCCCATATTTTATTCCACGATGTACAAAGGTTTTATAAGTTGGGCTGATTTTTTGTTGGTACCCTTGTACTTTCTCATCCTGTTTGTTTTCATTCTTTTCATTAAAAAAAATCATAAACACAATATTCTATATCAGAAATACCTGATTAAAGGATTTGTTTTTAAAATGATTTGTACAGTTGCTTATTGCCTGCTCATCTATTTTTATTGGGGTGTTGGGGATTCGATGAACTATTTCAAAAATGCACTTTATATAAAACAATTGATGCATTCCGGAGTAGAAAATTACAGCCTGTTACTTAAAGATTCCGATTATTTAAAAGATGTTTACAGTTTAGATGGCAGTAGTAACGAACCCGGTTGGATAATAGAAAGAATGAGTTTTCTTTTGGGCTATTTGTCATTTTTCAGATTCCTCACCACAAGCATGTTGCTCGCCACTTTGGCCTATTCGGGTATGTTTAAAATGTTTGAAGCTTTTTGCAAACTGATGCCTGAATGGGACAAACGATTGGCTTGGGCTGTATTGTTTTTCCCCACCGTTACTTTTTATGGATCTGGAATATTAAAAGATACGGTTTGTTTTGCGGCTATGGGCTGGATTGTTTATGGTATCGTTCAAATTTTTTACATCAAAAAGTTCAGGCTTCGTTATTTGTTCATGATGATTTTGGCAGTGGCGTTGATAGCCGCCATCAAAGCTTATATCATTGCTGCATTTATGGTTCCGTTTATTGTTTATGTAGTGATGTTGCTGGTTCGAAAAATAAAGATTGTTTTTTTCAGGAGGTTGTTTTTTCCTGCTGCGATTGTTTTACTTGTTGTCGTTTATCAACTTAATGCTGGTGCGATAGATAATTTACTGGGTCGTTTTGCTATTGAAAAACTATTCGACAATATTAAGGAACAACAGCAATCTTATTTGAATTCCGAAGATTTTAGTGGTGGCTCTGTATTCAACATCGGAACAATAGAACCCACGCTCAGCGGCTTTATCAGCAAAATGCCTGCGGGTATTAATGCCACTTTATTCAGGCCTTATATTTGGGAATCGAAAAATGCGCTAATGTTATTTGCTGGATTGGAAAATCTCATTTTGTTACTAATCACAATTTGGATCATTGCCAAAACTGGAGTTTTCAGATTCATAAAAACCGTTTTCACGGATCCTTATGTGTTTTTATTTTTGATTTACACTTTTATTTTTGCGGCAATCATCGGCTTGTCAACAGCCAACTTTGGTACGTTGGGAAGGTATCGCATACAAATCATTCCATTCTATTTGGCAGGTATCTTGTATGTATGGTATTTGAAAAAGACTACAATCCCGAAAAAGCAACATGAAAAAACTGAATGATTTCACTGACATCAAAATGTTTGGCTCTTGACAGCGCTTTTGATTCAAATTGCTTTCTCAGTTTTTCATCATCATACATTTTTCTCATGGAAGCCGCTAAATTGGCCACATCATTTACTGGAGTGAGAATGCCATATTCAGCAATTTCATAACTGCTCTTAGCTGAATAATGAAGATCGGTTCCGGGCGCCAACAATTCTCGCGGACCGGATTTACAATCGGTAGAAATAATCGGTTTTTCACAAGCCAATGCTTCTAATAATACATTGGGGAAACCTTCTACATAAGAAGTAAGAATATAGCAATTGCTGCGCTTTACGTACTTGAATGGATTGTTATCAAACCCTGTAAAAATCACCTGATTCTTCATGCCTAAATCACTCACTTTCTTTTCCAGTTCTTCTCTTTGAGCGCCTGAACCTACAAGAATTAATTTGACAGGCAAATGTTTGATGATGAAAAAAGCATCAAGCATAAAATTGATGTTTTTCTCCTTTCTGAAGCCTCCAACTGAAATGAAGTAAAAGCAATTTTTTTCGAAATCTATATTACAAGGTTCTACAGCTTGTTTTTGAATGGTAGCAATGTCGAGCGGATTATAAATAACCTGCATTGGTTTTTTTACATGAAAATTTTCCTGCAAATCCTGTTTGGACGCATAAGAATTTACCAAAACCAAATCAGCTCTTTTGTAAGAAAATGAAACCAGTTTTGTAGTAATCTTTCTGAAAAGCCATGAGTTAGATGCCAATATCGTAGTCTGATGCGTTCTTTCACACATGATAATCGTTCCTTTAAACCTCCATAATGTTCTCATCAAAGCATTGATGTAACAAGGACGATTTAAAAAAGTAACGGAAGTTTTGATGTTGTTCTGCTTACAATATTTGAAAATCTTATAAGACAACAACGGCAATTTCAAAAATATTGAAATAGGATTTTCATGCAAAGGCTGGCCTAAATCAAAAATGGGAATGTTCTTTGGAATATCATATTCTACCTGCTTATTGTACATAGCCAGATGAATATCAAAATCATCATTCAGATGACGCAATAAATGAGACACTACCCTTTCCGCTCCTCCAAGTTCAAGTGAGTTAATAAAAATTAGTAGTTTAGGCTTCATTATTGCGTAAGCAGATAGTTTTTGTTTTGGGTCTGCAAATATCTGCAAAAAATCTTTATCAATTTTAATTGGTTGTAAAAACACTGAGGAATAATTTTTCCCATTTATCCATCATAGACTTTGTGCTGTATGTCTCTAATGTAAATTCTTGAATTTTTTTTCTATCAAATGGAAATGAATTGGCTTTATCTATTGCAGTTGCAAATGCATCTATATCATTAGGTGGCACTAAAAATCCATTGACATTTGGATTTACCACTTCATGAATACCACCAGGTGCATCAAAGCAAATCACTGGAATGCCCAATGCATTCGCTTCCAGCAACACATTTGGAAAACCTTCGTAATGCGATCCCATTAAAAACAAATCAGGTTGTACAACTACATTATAGGGTAAGTTTTGTGCACCTGCAAACAAAACATGTTGTTGAAGCTTCAAATCAATTGTCAATTGTTTTAAAGAATTCATCAATGGACCATCACCGATAATTGTATATTGAAAAGGTATTGTTGTTTTTTGTAACGCACGAAGAATATTGTCAATTCCTTTTTCTTCTGATAATCGTGCAACAGTAATGTACTTGCGTCTTGATTCTGGTTTAAGAGATTCTTTCCAATGCGCTGGCAATACAACGGCATTATTGATTATAGATGTTTTGCTTTCCGGAATGTTATAATGAGTCACCAAATCCTGTTGCATGTATTTCGACTGACAAACGATATGATCGAATTTGCGATAACACAATTTCAATAAACGATTAAAAAGGAAAGGAAATTTATTACGTCGGGTGTTGATGCTTACAATGCTTGATTCTCTAGCAATAAATATTGTTTTTTTAGGAAACAAAAATCTGAAAATAGCAAACAACAAATTGAGGTGATTAGCCGTGGACAATATAATATCTGGTTGTTGTTCATCAACAATTTTCTTCAAATCAAAAATAGCCTTTCGAACATTTTTTTTATTCAGACTGATGACTTTTACTGCATGATTGGTAACCTTATAAAAAGGATTTTCATTGTTGATGATGACCAATGTAGTTTCAAAATTTCTATTGTTGATGTTGTTGCAAATGTTAAGCACATTTCTTTCCAGTCCGCCACATTCAAGTGAAGGCACTGCTATCAATACTTTTACTTTATTTGAAACTGGATTTCCCTGCATTGAAAATCAGATTAATTTTTTTATTTTTTTCCTATATACACCAGATTTGCATTTTTAGAAGTTCTAAATGCATTCTTCAATCGGTCTACTAACAAGTGCGCATAGCCGTTTTTGCCATACCATTGTATATTGACTCCTGAGCAAAATTTAGGCCGAAAAGTAAATTCATTCATTAACTTTCCTAAATTATTTTCATTCCAGCTTCTAATATGCTGCATATGATGAAATGTGGCGCCACAATCTGCACAATGAACATGTGTCTTTTCTAAATCTTCGTCGTTTGGTGTAGTAATTACAATGGTGCCACCGGGTTTTAATATTCTGTGGATTTCTTTAAGTGTTCCATGAAGATAATTGTCGGTGAGGTGCTCGATGGTTTCAATTAGAAATACCATGTCGAAATAATTATCATCGTATACAGATGGCAGTGAAGTAATGTGATTACAGCCCCTGAACATTTTTTTATCTTTATTTTTTTGATCTGTTTCTTTTGCCGGATCTTCTGTAAAATCACAAGCATAAATTTCAGCGTTGGAATAATCGGTTAAAAGATAATCCACCAGATACCCTTTGCCCGTTCCATAATCTAAAATCTTTCCTTTTATAGGAGTGATGGAATTGACCAATTTCAATACCGCTGGACCAGCTTGTTGTGTAAACCACGTATTATCGTATGGTTTGTAGTTATTTCTGAAGTTCCAGAATTTTTCTACTTTTTCGTCTGTCCATTCCAGCATATGTGGCTTATACTCATTACTCATTGATGTCTTGATTTAATCTGACTATTTAGAATGCGTACAAAAATAAACTTATTTGGAATAGCGTTACTGCTGAATTTTATTAACCCCTGATTTATGCTGATAAGAATAATAATTGAACAAGGCGATGAAGAAAACGATGATACACAAATTTATGGCCATGCCCTTTCCCTGAAAGAAATAAGCCAATGTAGCCGCAGTAATCATGTTAATCAACACTACTGAAGAAATATTTCTTACTGCTGTTTTCTTTCTTCCCTGAATGATCAGCAATTGAAAATAAAAAGATCCGAATGGCGAAAACATAACGGCAATGCTCATGATTCGCAAGATATCAACAGCATAATTAACATCCTGAATATTGTGTTTGCCACTTAGAAAACGAACAATAAATTCAGCACCAAAAAACTGAGCCACTGCTATGACGGTAAATCCTGCAGCAAAATAAACACTGAGTTTTTTTACATTGTTTTCAAAACCTGTTTGTGAAGTTTTAAATAATTGAGTGAGATGCGGATAAAAAGTTCTGTTTGCAACGGAAGTCAGCATGCTCAATGCACTATAAATTTTTTCTGAAATGGCATAATAGCCCACCATCAGCGGATTGGTGAAATACTGAAGGATAAACAAGTTGATGGTTGAATACAAAGGCACCAAAATGATACTTGAAAATACATAGGCACTTTCTTTGAAAAAGGCCATGACAAACCTTTTCGGCGCAAGATTAAATTTCCATGAAAAGCTTTTTAGCAAGAGAAAAAATCCGATAAGACCGGCAATGAAATTTCCAATCGATACAGCAAAAACAGCCATTACAATGTCATCTGATTTTTTTACAAAAAAGATGATCAACAAAAATGAAATGCATTTTGAAATAAAAGTAACTACTGTGATAGAACGCATTTTTTGAATGCCTTGAAAATACCAATCGGGGAATAAAATATTTCCTAATAGATATAAACTCGCTATCAATAAATATATAAATTGATGGCGAAGCATCGGAACAAACAGGCAACTCAACAGAAATAAAACTATCGGGATGACAAATAAAATAATCTTGATAAAAAATACAGCACTAATAACATTATTAGTATGAAGATCCTTACCAACATTTCGGGCAATTGCTTTTGTGGCCGACAATCCAAATCCAAAAGACACCAGCAAATCAGCATACATGATTACGGCTTGAATCAGCGAAAACAAACCAAAACCCTCTACGCCAAGTATGCGAACCAAATATGGAAAAACAATCAACGGAAATAGTAACGACAAACCTTGTACTACGGACAAGGAAATAAAATTATCTATGATGCGCTTTTTGTATACCGTCATTACATTTGAAAGATGTAAAAATAATTTATTTAATTGGGTTCGGCGTAAAAGGTTTTAGAAGCTCAATAAGTTCAAAAGGTTTGGGAGTTTCAATTTGTTAAAAAGGTTGATAGCATTTTATACTAAAGTTTATTGATTTTTTATTTTAATGCTAGCCCACCGTTTCAACGGTGGGCGATTTCGAGAGGCCTTTTTTATCCGACCACCGTTGAAACGGTGGGCTAAATAAAAATCTTGAATTTATGATGATAAAAAATACCAATAATGTCTCAAACATTTGAAAACATTTTGAACTAATTGAACCTCCCAAACCTTTTGAACCTTTTCCTAAAGGTTCACCCAATTCGTTCCATCAAAGCCTTGTAATACCGGTCCACCTGTGCAATCAGTACAAAAGCGAATCATTCCCGCAACAGGCGTAGCCGGACGTTGGGCGGAAGTACCTACAGGCACAATAATAGCTCCTGTACCTTTGATGTCAAGTTCGGCTCTTGGCTGATTGGCTCCAGTTTCAGATGTAGCATTGATGGTGGTAAATCCATTTCTCATCATAGTAAAACTGTTTCTTCTATTGGCATCATTGGTTCCATTGCCAATCGCAAACAACATTTCCGAAGGCAGAAAACTACTGCCCTGATAAGCAGAAAGTGTATCGTTGTAATGACCGAATGCACTCATCGCAAAACTGTTTGACAGACTATTGTAATTAGCCGCAAGCGAATTCAAATTTGAAGGTTTGTTATATGAGCCCAACGCAATAGAAGCATAGCCTGTGTTGTAATTGGAAACACCGGCATTGAAAGTTGCAGCTCCTGGTACAGTGGCATTTAATGATAAGTTTCTGGCAGAAATGTTATTATAACCAAATGAACTGGCATACTGAACATTCTTATTGATGATATTACTCAAACCTCCTGCAATAGATGCATAACCACTGTCTTTATTCAACTGACCTAAAGCCACGGCTGATTGAAAATAAACAGTATTCTCTTTTCCTATGGCTCCCAAATAATTTCCTTCTGCGGTGTTGTTATAACCCAAAAGAGAATTATCAATTCCGTTATTAATGGTATTGCTTTCACCTCCTGCAAAATGACCATTACCACCTAAAGTTTTATTATTTTTTCCAAACAACTGATTATAACTTCCGTCAATTGTATTTCCAATTCCTGAAGCAGTATTGTAAGAGCCTGTTTTTATAATGTTGGTTTCTCCAAACAAATTGCCCGAATTTCCTGAGCGAATTTCATTGCTATATCCCAATGCGTTGCTGTATGATACACCAGAAAATATTTTATTTCTTAATCCCATAGCAAGCGATGACCAACCTGTATCTCTGTTTTCTTGACCTAATGAAACTGCAGATTGATAAGCGGTTATATTTTGAAACCCTGTTGAGAAGCTATAAAGTCCTGTTGTTTTATTTTGATATCCCATGGCCACAGATGCATCTCCTGCTGCAGTATCGGCGTAGCCTGAACTCCAGGCATAATTACCATAAGCCACATTGTTTTTTCCTTCAGCATGACTGTAACCGCCACTTGCAGTTAAGCCTATACCTGTTAATGACACAATACCTTGACCGTTACCGTTAGTACCAACCGTTAAATTATTACTTTGATAAGGCCATGTTGTATTGGAGCCGCCTCCACCAACACTGATACTTGCCCAAACATTATTATTCTTATATAGGTAAATGCAATTGCTGTCTGTATTAAAAATAATCATTCCGCTTAAAGGCGAAGGAATTGATTGCATTTGAACGGTTGTCAATCTTGGTAAAGTCAATGCTTTATTGGTACTTTCCAATTCAAGAATTGAACCCGGTGAATAGCTGTTGGGATTGTCGCCTATTTTAACTTGCGCTTTTGTTCCAATAAAAAATACAGTACTCATAACTGTTAACCATACACGTAATTTCATTTTTTCATTTTTTAAATGATAAAAAAGTTATTTTAATTCATATTTATCCAGGCGACACCATTGAAATATTCAAACTTCTTGGTGTCACTGTTAAACCTGATCATTCCAATAATCGCATAATCTCTTTTCACTGCATTGATAACAATGTCTGTCAATCCAAAATCATCCAGTTTAGAGCCGTTGTTATATGTAATGGGATACCTATCATTCATGCCATTATAGCCAATAGAATCCGTCAATGACAATGGCATATTGAGGTCCAATTTTATAATGGAATTGTTGACTATACTGATATTATTGATTAACAAAGCAGGATTGTTGAAGAAGAAATAATCTTTACTCAACTGATTTATCGACTGCATCGCATGGGCATAAAATGGAAGAAAATAAACAGTCTGACTATCCGTATACATGGTGAAGAAATAAGGACTGCCTCTTTTTTTCACCAGGGTTAAATTGCAAATGACAAAGCGTCCCAAACTATCTTCTACTTTAAAACTAATGGTGTCTTTATTAGGAATTAAAGTAGCTGGAGTAGCTTGTCCAAAAATTTCACCTGTCGAATAATTCATGTACATCCATTCAGGTGCTTTTAACATTGAATAAGTGAGTGGTATTTGATTGGTTAACTGCTGCGCTGTAAAATTGCTTCTGATAGAATAATAATAAGACATCCCTCCATACACAGAATCTTCAGGTAAATTAACTAATTGTGCACGGTCTTGTTCTGTATATTTCAAAATCACTTGCATGGCTTTTTTTGTAACAACATGCTGGTAGCCTGTTTCGTCAAGATAATAATTAAACTCACCTCCTGTTCCTTCCAATGCTTTCGCCACAGAATCTACATAATAAAGATGTTGAAAGGCGCCATTGAAACAACAAGCATCATAGCGATTATTTATTTGCAACATTTTTCTTGGAGGTGCCAAACAAGAAAGCGTGTACAACTCATGATAATCTAATAAATTCCTGAAAACAGGAGCATAATATTGTTCCGCATCTCCTGATGAATAATATACATTTCTCAACGCAATTGGCCATGATCCTGCAACAGGAAATGACATGCTGATGGTAGAATCAATCGCCGGATACACAGATGTTGTCCACCCTCCTCCTGATAATCCCATCATATAAATGGAACTATAATTGCTTCTTCCTATTGCATTCAGTCCTGCAATCAATGGTTTGAAAAATAAACCTAACGGATAAGCGTACAGGCTATCTGAAAAAAGTTGATCATGTCTGTTATTTCCGCAATTGTATCCATTGCGAGGTATTAATTGGTAATGAATCATCGGCACTGCTAATACAGTATAACCTTGATCTAAAAGTTTTGGTATGACAACACCAGCTGAATCATTTCCCGCATTGTTAATAACGTCTTCTGCTATGGCCGTGCCTGCACAATGTCCTGCATGATAAATAAACAACTTGCCATTAGTATTATGTGGATGAAAAAGATACAATTGTGCTTTCGATGGGAAATTTGTGGTGTTAGCATCTATTGTAACCACCAACTTATCTATAGAATCAAGGTTTCCGTTGGGATATATGATGCCTGAATATGGAAATGTACTTAGATAATCAATGCTGTTAACATTTGATACAATTGAATCCGGCATGGCATCGTAAGGAAATCCGGTTGGACCAAAAATTCTTTTTATTAATGTATCTCGGTATAAACGGGCGTTGGATTCGGTTATTTTAATCTTACCTACTCTTTGAGCAGATACGACTAATTGATTTGAAAGTAACATCAACATCAAAAATGACCGGAATATTGAAAAGCCGAGCTTCAATTCTTTATTTTTTAGCGTAAATTTTCTTTAGCGTACAAGATAAAGATATTATAAGGTATATGGTTTTTTTATAAGGTCTATTTTTAAACAGTTTTGTGTAAAACAACAAAATACTAAAATCGAAAGTTATCTTTGCGTTTATGCATTACGCTTCGGTTGAAAACATTTCCAAATCTTTTGGAATCAGAACACTTTTCAGAAACATCACCATCAATATAGAAGAAGGAGATAAAATCGCGCTTGTAGCCAGAAATGGTTCCGGTAAATCTACCTTAATGAAAATTATCGCAGGTTTCGATACGCCCGATTCCGGTACAGTTTGGGTTCATAAAGACATTCGTACGGTTATGTTGCAGCAGGATCATGATTTCAATCCGGCTCAAACGATATGGGATAATGTACTTCGTTTGGATAACCCTGTGGTAAAAGTGGTAAAAGATTATGAGGAGTTTCTCGAAAAAGGTTCTGAAAATCATGATGAACTTGCGGAGCTCATGAGCAGACTTGATGATTTAAACGCCTGGAATTTTGAAAGCGACCTCAAGCAAATTTTAGGCAAACTAAATTTACACCAACTCAATGAAAAAGTAGGCAATCTCAGTGGCGGACAAAAAAAGCGTGTGGCACTTGCCCAAGCGTTGATTGAATCTCAATTGCATGAAGGCCGATGTTTATTGATTTTGGATGAACCTACCAACCATCTTGATGTAGGCATGATCGAATGGCTTGAAGAATTTTTAAGCTCACAAAAAATTACACTTTTACTTGTTACGCATGACCGATATTTTCTGGATGCCGTATGTAATGAAATTGTAGAAATCGACGAAGAAAAAGTGTACGTCTATAAAGGCGATTATGATTATTTTCTCGAACAGAAAAGTTTAAGATTAGAAATTCAACAAAGCGAATTACAAAAAGATAAAAACATTTTTCGTAAAGAGTTGGAGTGGATGCGCAAACAACCCAAAGCGCGTACTACAAAAAGCAAAAGTCGTCAAGATGCTTTTGCAGAAGTTGAAGACCGCGTAAAACAACAAAAAGAAGTTGCTGAGGTAAGTTTACAAGTTAAAATGACCAGACTTGGCGGTAAGATTCTGGAAATGAAAAAAGTAAATAAAGCCTATGGTGATTTAGTCATCATGAAGGGCTTTGATTATACTTTCAAGAGAGGCGAACGTATTGGCGTTGTGGGTAAAAATGGTGTGGGTAAATCAACATTCCTAAAAATCGCCTTGCAATTGGAGCAGCCCGACAGCGGCAAAATCAATCATGGCGACACTGTTGTTTTTGGCAATTTTAGTCAGGAAGGACTTATTTATAAAGAAGACAAACGCGCCATTGAATATGTAAAATCCATGGCTGAATTTTTTCCATTGGCAGATGGCTCTAAAATTTCAGCCAGTCAGTTCATGGAAAAATTTGGCTTCACCGGTGAACAGCAATACACTTTACTCAGTAAATTAAGCGGTGGAGAAAAGAGAAGATTGCATTTAATGAGTGTACTTTTCCTTAATCCTAATTTTCTGGTTTTGGATGAGCCTACCAATGATTTGGATTTACAAACATTAAGAACATTAGAAGAATTTTTGTTAGAATATCCCGGCTGTATTTTAATAGTGAGTCACGATCGTTATTTCATGGACAGAATGGTAGACCATTTGTTTGCTTTCGAAGGAGATGGAATCATCAGAGATTATCCCGGAAATTATACGCAATACAGAGATGCTATGTCAAAAGGTTTGCTGGAAAAAAATCCGCAGCAAATCATGAAAAATAATGAAGATAATAATGAGCCTGTAGTTGTAAAAAACACACCCGTTACTGCAAATACTTCAACACCAAAAAAGCTTTCCTTCAAAGAAAAATTTGAGTTAGAAACTATTGAAAAAGAAATGCCCGAATTGAATAAAGAAAAGCAATTGCTGGAAGAAAAAATGAGTGGCAATCTTTCTTATGAAGAATTGCAAGAAGCTGCAGGTCGCATCAGTACCATCATTCAACTACTTGACGAGAAAGAATTGCGTTGGTTGGAACTCAGCGAAAAAACTTCATAATGCTTTACTGACAACAATCAATTTATCCTTTGACGCTTATTATAAATAAGCGTTTTTTGTACCCATAGATTTGCCTTGTAATTATTATTTATCAATTTTAAAAACAAGGAGGAATTATGTCTACAAGAGCATTAATCAGAAATGGTAGTACTTTACCTACAGTATTTGAAGATTTTTTTAAGCCATGGAACGAATGGTTTGACAACAGCAGTTCGGCATTGGGAAGAACGTTGAACATGCCTGCAGTAAACATCACTGAAACAAAAGAAGAATTTAAATTGGCATTTGCTGTTCCCGGAATGAAGAAAGATGATTTCGACGTTAATGTGGATGGCAACATGTTAACCGTTAGTTGTGAGAAGGAAGAATCCAAAGAAGAAAAGGAACATCAGTACACTAGAAAAGAATACAATTATTCTTCTTTTAGTCGTAGTTTTTCTTTGCCCGATGAAGTAAGTAAAGACAATATTCACGCTAGCTATACTGATGGTGTGTTGTATTTGCAACTTCCTAAAAAAGAAGAAGCTAAAAAACTACTAACAAAAAGTATTACGGTTAAATAGTAATTATCACTCTGGTAAAACAGCTCACCATTTGTGTGGGCTGTTTTTATTAAAAGCATATCAATATGATTTGTATTTCTATAGTTTTTGATTTTCGTCAGTTTTTGAGTGTAGCGTCTGATTAACTTACAGATCAAAATAAGTAAATGACGAATAATATATTAAGTATTTCTACGTACTCGTTTAAAGTTAACATGATGAAGAACACGATAAGTAAACAATTGATGTACGAGGCAGAAACCTGGAAGCGATGTATTGCTTTCATGCAGTCTGAGCTTGTATTTATGAAAAACCGAATTGCAGAGATTTTGATGGAAATGCCAGACCGCTCATTACTTGATTCTATTGAACATTATCAGCATCTTTTTATTGAGTTGGAAAAATCGCTTGATTTATTTCGATTGGATATTACCACACAGATGGAGCTAATAAAAAAAAATCACACCGTTTCCATCGTTCAATTGAATGAAAAACTTGTCAAACAAAAAAAATTAAGAACTGAAATTGGAATGGCTGAAAAGTTATTTAATAAAATGAAGTTTGAATTCAATTTATCGTTTTCGAGTGAATTGACGAAGAGAATTAAATAGGAGGCAATGTTTGGAGTTTGGAGTATTGTTCAAAAGGTTTCAGAGGTTCAATGAGTTCAAAATGTTGGAATTTCATTCAGAAAAAACATTTTGAACTCATTGACTCATTACGCAACGTCCCCTTCAGGAGACATTGCTGAGAAAAAAATTCGAAGCTTACCAACAAAACACAATCAAAGTCCCCCTTGGGGGATTTAGGGGGCTCCCCCTACTTATACCCTTTCACTTTCTTCAAATCTTCAGCAGTTGCGGGCATTATACTTATTGCAGTGCCTCCACCTGGAGCCAACATCAAACCTAATTTCGTTTTTGAATCCACAACAAATTTTTCTATTACAAAAGCTTCCGGATTATTTTTCCAATCGGCATCAGCAGCATCATGATAAATGGTGGCGATGTACTTTGTTCCTTTATTTAAAAAATCAAGTGTTACCGGCAATGATCTTGCACTTTCATCAGTGATGGCGCCAATGAACCAGTTCTGTGTTCCTTTTCCTTTTCTGGCTTCGATGATATAATCTCCAGGTTCTGCATCCAACACTTTTGACTCATCCCAATCAACAGGCACATCTTTAATAAATTGAAATGCATCCATATGCGCTTCATAGTTTTCGGGTAAATCGGCGGCCATTTGCAAAGGACTATACATCGTAACGTACAAGGCTAGCTGCTTGGTTAAAGTAGTATGTACTTGTTCTTTTTTAGCCGAGTCGTAATAACTCATTTTGATTTTGAAAATTCCGGGTGTGTAATCCATAGGCCCACCCATTAATCTGGTAAACGGCAAAATCGTTTCATGTTCTGGCATGTTGCCTGTACTCCATGCATTGAACTCATTACCGCGAGCGGCTTCACAGGCAAGCCAATTAGGATAAGTTCTTTGCAAACCTGTTGGTCGAACGGGTTCATGCATGTCGACCATGATTTTATAGTCGGCTGTTTTTTTAGCCACTCTGATGTAATGGTTTACCATCCATTGACCATCATGATGTTCGCCTCTTGGAATTATTTTTCCAACATATCCTGTTTTAACAGCATCGTATCCATATTTTTTCATCAAACGATAAGCTGTATCCATTTGTCTTTCATAATTTGTAACAGAACCTGAGGTTTCGTGATGCATGATAATTTTCACACCTTTTGATTTTGCATAGGCAGAAAGTACTGCAATATCAAAGTCTGAATAAGGTGTAACGAAATCAAATACATCTTCTTTCCAATTACCAAACCAATCTTCCCAGCCGGTGTTCCAACCTTCTACCAATACGCCTTCGATGCCATTCTTCGCAGCAAAATCGATATAGCGTTTTACGTTTGCAGTGTTGGCACCATGACGCCTTTTTGTAATGATAGCAGAAGCAGATTGACCGCCTGCTAAATCCCAAGTGCCAATACCTACGTGCATTTCCCACCAGACGCCTACAAATTTTGATGGTTTAATCCAGGATACATCAGCAATTTTTGAGGGCTCATTTAAATTAAGAACCATTCTTGAATTTAAAATATCTGCTGCTTTATCACTAACTATGATGGTTCTCCATGGCGTTTTTGCAGGTGCTTGTAAATACGCTTTGTTATTGAATGCATCCGGCACCAATTGTGTATGAAATTGAAAAGTTGCTTTGTCAATCATTAATTCCATCGCAGGGTAATTCACCAAAGCAGCTTCATGAATGTTGATGTAAAGTCCTTCATCAGTTTTCATCATCAAGGGTGTTTGAACAACATTACTTCCGGCATTGTCTCTTACTGCAATCTCTTTGGAAGCCTCGCCCCTGTTGGCATCAATGGCTGATAATTTTGTAGTGGAATAGGCATATTCATTTGTATCATAATCTCCCGGAATCCAAAATGTTTTATGATCACCTGTCATCGAAAACTGAGTGAGCTCATCTGAAATAATAAAATGATTCAGATTTTGTTGCTCAGGAAATTCATATCTAAATCCCATGCCTTCATTGTAAACTCGAAATACAATTTTAATAATGATACCGGAAGCAATATTTTTTAAAGAGATTGAAAGTTCATGGTAGTTGTTTCTAATCAGTGATTGTTCGCCCCAAACTGGTTTCCAACTTTCATCAAATGAACTTGAATCGATTTTAATGATATCAAATTGATTCAATACCAAATCAGGTTTGCTGAATTTAAATCCTAAAGCAGAAGGTTTTATAACTGATTTATTTTTGAAAAACATTTCATAACTAATATTGCCATTATCATTTTTATAGAAAGAAAGCGTAATCATTCCA